>CAYWME010000025.1:0-7036 GCA_964459585.1 uncultured archaeon
CGATAAGGCAGAGGAAGGAGCGGGCGACGGCACGTCCGTATACAGAAGGCGGAGAATTTTGAAATCAGCTCCAGTTAAACTGAAAAATCAATAATTTTAAAATTACGCATGAAAATAAGGTATTATCTAGCTGGACTTGTGATGGCTGATGGAAACATAGAAAACAAAATAACGTGAGAGATTCTATCACAGATTTTCTTAAAATACTTAAAATTTTACCAGCTAAATTTGATAGAAAAGATGGTAGTTATGGATTCTCTATTCAAAAAAAGAATTCATTGATAAATTTCTTCAAAGAATTTTCCTGCCCTTTTGTTCTCTTCAAAATTCTCCGCCTTCTGGCGGAAGCCCCGAATCTCCTGGGCCACACGCGACACACAATGGGCGCCACAATGGGATGCGACCCCGAAAGGGGAAGCAAATCCCCTAAAAGCGCCCTCAGTTCGGATCGAGGGCTGGAACTCGCCCTCGTGAAGCTGGAATCCCTAGTAGACGAACGTCACTAACGTTCGTCGAATACGTCCCTGCTCCTTGCACACACTGCCCGTCAAGCCAGCCGAGTGGAGTCCCATCGAGGCTCTATCTTCATGGTAGAGTCGAGTTGGGGCTCCGCGAGGGGGGCTAAGTCGTCACAAGGTAGCCGTACGGGAACGTGCGGCTGGATCACCTCCTAAAAAATTTTGCCTCTGGGCACAAAATTCGACCTACCTGAGTTTTTCAGAATAGAATTCGATGTAAAAATAAATTCTAAAACGAGAACTAAGAATTGATGAGATTCATCCTTGAAACTCCTGTTGGAGTTGAAGATATTGTTAAAAAAGAGGTTAGGGAAAAGATCGGTAGAGTCAAGTTTATTCCGTTTAATTTTAGAGGACATGTTGTGTTTGAATCAAAGATTAAAAAATATGAAAAATTATTCTCACTTCGATCCATTCATAATGCTGGGATTCTATTAGATTTTTTCTTGATGAGGAAACCAGAGATTTCTGAAATCAGAAAAAAATTGGAAAGAATAGATTTTAGCATAATAAATGAATTTGGAAAATTTAGAGCAAGCACAAGCCGATATGGAAAACATAATTTCAAGTCAATTGATGTGTCTAGGGTAGTTGGGGAAATAGTACATGAAAGATATAAAGCTGAGGTTGATCTTGAGAACTATGATGTAATCGTTAAAACAAAGATAATCGGAAGATATTGTATTGTTTCATTGGTATTAAAGAACTTTTTGAATAGAAGAGATTATTTTGTTTTTAATCATCCGGCAATGATAGATGCAGCTTTAGCTTACAGCATGGTAAGATTGGTCAAACCAAAGAAAAGAAATGTTCTCTTAGATCCCATGTGTGGATCTGGAACCATACCAATAGAAGCTGCTATAGAATATAAAAATAAAATTAAAATAGCCGGAATGGATGTTTCGAGAATGTTCATAGAAGGTGCGAAGAAAAATGCAAGAGCAGCTAGTGTTAGTGATTTTATAGAGTTTAAAGTTGGAGATTGTAGAGAGCTGGATAAGTACTTTTCATCAGTAGACAGGATTGTTTCTAATCCACCGTACGGGATTAAGTTTGGAAATGAAGGATATTTAAGAAGTTTATACTTTAAGTTCTTAGAATCAACGTCTAAGATTATGGATTTTAGGTCTAGAATTGTAATAGCAACGATAAGAGCTGGAATGTTCAGGAATCTTTTGATGAAACAAAGAGATTTTAGGATTGTTGAAGAAAGAATAGTTAGTTATGGTGGATTTTATCCTAATCTATTCATAATAGAAAGGATTTAATTGACACTATTTGATAGTAGAAACATATTTAAATACAAAATTACGATGACTTAGTATGAACATTTTGGAAAAATATAGAAGAGTATCTAAAGAATTGTTCGAAGAAACCGTAAAGACTATTTACGATACTTCAGATACTTTGGCAACTTCTATGGAGAATTCTATGATACCAGTTGACGTAAAGAAAAAAGGAAATGTTGAATCTGGTCTATATGTCAAAAAGAATGAAGGATTAGTCTATTGTGAAATAGAAAATGTAGATGGTATTCATATAATAAACGAATGTAAAAAAGTCGATATTGAACTATTGAAAAAACGATTGAAAAAATACGATATTCTAAAAGTCCTTGATATATCTTTAAAATTGATGAAAAAAGACTAACTGAATAATTTTTTCAAATCTTTAGAAGTTTGTATATATCCGACTTTAACTAAAGATCCTCTCATATATCTATAGAATAGTGGAACTCCTTTCTTGATTTCTAATTTATTTACTTCATCGTTTGGGTATACCGTCCAAAAATTTAACTAATGCTCTTAGACTATTTCCATGTGCACCTATCAAAACGTTTTTACCTTTTTTAAGTTCTAGTAGAATTCGTTTCTTAAAATACTTAACAACTCTTTTCTCTGTGTCTTTCAAGGATTCACCACCTGGTGGGTTTACGTCATAACTCCTTCTCCACAAAAAAACTTTTTCGGGTCCAAACTTTACCGATTACTTCGCCATTCTTGACGATTACAACGCCTCTCTGTGATTTTTTGCATGTAGATTTTTTAGCTTCTTCCGCTGCCAATTTCATGTAACGTTCAATTTCCTTTATCTCGTTTTTATCTAGAACATATCTCATAATGAAGAGAAGTTTTAAACAAATTAATTCTTTATGCTAGTCTCTTGATCTTTTTAACAGTTACCAATATTGCACCCTTACAAGGTTCATCTTTATTTTCAGGTATACTTTTGACTTTATTATACCATTCACCAGAATCAAAATATTCAGCTGTTCCTTTCAATTCATAGCCAATACAATTTTTCTCCCACTCTTTGTTCCAAACAGTTATGGTAACGTTTGGATTTCTTTGTATGTTTCTTCTTGTTTCAACCATATAGTTATCTGTAATGAGAATCCTATTATCAGAAACAACTTTCACAAAAGAAACAGCAATACAGTGTGGATTTCCGTTTTCATCTACCGTTGAAAATACGAGAGCATTTTCTTCTATCAGTTTTTTAGTTAATCATTGATTTTAACTTCAGTCATAATCAAGAATTATCCGATCAATTTATTAAATCTTTATCGATAACTATTATTAAACGATTAAACGGGCCGGTAGATCAATGGTAGATCGCCCGCCTTGCAAGGGGAGGAATATGAAATGGTCAGTGCTTAGGAAAGTAGGAGCAGCCCTCTATTGGGCAGAAGGCACAAGGCCTAGAAAAGGAAAAGACTATGAAGTATGCCTAACGAACACGGATCCAGAAATGATGAGAATATTCATGAAATATCTTGTGTTGTTCAAGATAAAAATGTAAGCACGGCATTTGTAAAATAAGACTATGGAATAAAGAGTTGATGAAAAAAATAATAAATGATATTGAGAATTTGAAAAAAGCACTGATCACATAAATTCCTCTCCTCATGCAAGCGGGAGGCTCCGGGTTCGAGTCCCGGCCGGTCCATTTTGAATCGAAAATTTAAATATTAATGACATAAAAAATAAAGTAAGCTCCCGTCGTCTAGTCCGGCCAAGGATACCGGCCTTTCGTGTTTTACACAGAAAGGTTTGATGTGAAGATGAAAGCGAAGAAAGCCGGTGACGCGGGTTCAAATCCCGCCGGGAGCAATTATTTTTAGTTAAACATTCGTTCTTTGAAAAAGAGATTTTTTAATACTAAATTTTAATTTCTTTAACTGGAAGTTTTCTGGTTTTTTTAAAAAAATTTTTTATTTCATCTAAAGAAGCAAACCCTTCTTTCGCACCAATGTACTTACTTTTCACGTGAATTGCTGCTGCAACAGAAGCATATGTTAGTATGTCTCGTATATCCAAATCTCTTATAAGTCCATATAATAACCAGGCAGCCGCTATATCTCCTGCGCCTGTTGTATTTTTGACATTTTTCACTTTATAGGATTTAATTTTGTAGAATTTTTTATTAAAGAAAGCTATTATTCCCTCAGCACCTCTTGTAACAAAAAAATATTTTATACCAAGTTTTTTCAAAAATTTCAATGCGTCGGTTAAACTATTTCTTCCAGATAACAGCAAAACTTCATTTTGATTCATAGAAGTGGCTTTTGCCAATTTAAGAAGTTCTATTACTTTTTTTCTATGTGTTGATATCATCGTTTTGCTAGGAGCAAAAAAAATATTTATACCTTCCTTTTTTGATTTTCTAACAAGATATTCTATCGCTTTTACCGATATTTTGCTCCCAAAGCTTGTTATGTCTAACCAATTTGTAGATAAAAGGTAATCTAAATTCTTCTTTACATCTGAAACAGACAAATAATCTGCAGCACCATGATCCACTACCAATGATGTATCTTTCATTCCTAGCGTGCAAACAATCACGGTTTTACCCACTTCTAAATTCTTCTTTCTTATAATTCGTGAGATATCAACATTGAAATTCACAAGATCTTGAATTATGAAATCCGAAAAAGAATCATAACTCAATTTAGAAAAAAATCCACATTTGAGGCCAAGAAAAGAAAGATAGGAAACGGTATTCCCGGCAGAGCCACCAGACCTTAAAGAGACTTTGGAAATGGTTTTTCCAGTAGGAAGTGCTATGTGACTCTTTTTATTTAATTCTATGATCTTAAAAGGAGATTCTGCAAATATATCGATAGTTAAAGAACCAACGCCTATAACATCAAATCTTTTTTCCATAATTATGAATTATTTTCATAGATAATTAAACTTGAAATTAACTTATGAAACCATTATATTTTGATTTGAATTTTTTCAAATTGATGAAAACCGGAGTCGCAGACCTTCCTTTACATTACGGGAAAGCTCCAAAATGGCTTTTTAGTAAGATGGTGAAGCTTAGTAAGTCTATTTGTGAGATAATAGTGTTAGAATACAGAGAAAAAGAGCTACTAAAAAGAATTTCTGATCCGTTTTGGTTCCAGGCATTTTCTTGTGTTCTTGGGTATGATTGGCATTCAAGCGGCTGTAGCACAGTTACAATGGGTGCATTGAAAGAGGCTTTAAAAGATTGTGGACTTGGGATAAAAATTGCTGGTGGTAAAGGCAGGGCAAGCAGAAAAACCCCAGAAGAGATTATTCAGATTGGAAACGAATTTGGACTTTCTGGAAGAAAAATAGAGAAGCTTATTAGAACGAGCAGACTAGTAGCAAAAGTTGATAATAACGCATTGCAAGATGGATATACACTATATCATCATTCTTTTGTAATCACTGAAAATGGAAGGTGGTGCGTAGTCCAGCAAGGGATGAACCCATCAGTAAAATATGCTAGAAGATATCATTGGTATTGTTATGGATTTGAGTGTTTTGTAGAAGAGCCGCATTCTGGAATATTTTGTGCTAGAGAAGAAAAAAACGTTTTAAATTTAATCTCAAAGGAGAGCAGAGAAAACAGAAAAGCAATTCTCGATATAGTAAAGGAAAATCCACAAAGCATGAAAAAATTTTTTGTCCAGAAAAACAGCCTCTTAAAATACTTTAAGATGAAAGCATCACACACATTTGACAAAAGGCTTTATATGAATTTAGTAAATTTACATAATTTTTCGCCTGACAGATTTGAAGACATTTTAATGTTTAAGAATGTCGGTCCGAAAACCATAAGAGCTTTAGCTATAATCGCAAAATTAGTGTTTGGAGCTCCTCTTGTTTGGAAAGATACGAAGGTTTATTCTTTTGCCCATGGTGGTAAAGATGGTGTTCCCTATCCCGTAGATAGAGCAACGTATGACAAAACGATAGAAACGTTAAGGGATGCCATAAAAAACGCCGAAATTGAAAAAAGAGACAAATTAACAACATTGAGGAGGTTGAATGCTGTTTTTAATTTTTAGCTAATGTATATTTTTTATAAATAGTTGAAAGAATAGCTAATCAATAAAAATATTTATTGATACTTAGTTTCAATTATTGGTATAGGCGATTCCATGACTAGCTTACAAAAGAGATTGGCAGCAAAGATTCTAGGTATAGGTGTTAGTAGAGTTTGGTTAGACCCTACTAAGATGGATGAGATAAAAAAAGCTGTTACTAAAGCTGATATAAAGAAACTCATTTCAAAGGGCTATATAAAAGAGCTTAGACCAAAAATTAGAAAAAAGAGAAAAGAAAAGAAAAGAAGAAGAGGTGAAGGAAGCAGAAAAGGCGGAGAGTATTCAATTGTTTCTAAGAAAAGGAGATGGATAATAACAATAAGGAGTTTAAGAAAATATTTGAAAGAGCTCAAAGAAAATGATAAAATTGATAATAGAATGTATAGGAAACTTCTAAAATTGGCCAAAGGCGGTATGTTTAGAAGCAGATCGCACTTAAAGATATATTTGGAACAGAGAGGCATCATTGAAAAAAGTGATAAAAAATGAGAGCTTCACCGACATACACAGTAAAATTCAGGAGAAGAAGAGAAGGAAAAACCAATTACAAGAAAAGACTTGCGCTTCTCAAGTCTGAAAAACCAAGACTTGTCATGAGAAAAAGTTTGAGGTATATTACTGCACAAATAGTTGTGTTTGATCCTAAAGGTGACAAAACTTTAGTTTCTGTTACGAGCAAAAACTTGAAAAAAATGGGATGGAATTATTCTTGTAAAAATTTACCAGCTAGCTATTTAACTGGCTTATTGATAGGAAAAAAAGCTTTGGAGAAGGGAATTAAAGAAGCGGTTTTGGATATAGGAGTTTATAGATCAACAAAAGGAAACAAGCTTTATGCCGTAGCCAAGGGCGCTATAGACGCCGGCTTGAAAGTTCCGATAGGAGAAGAAGTTATACCATCTGAAGAAAGAATAAAAGGCAAACACATAGCAGAATATTTAGAAAAGTTCAAAAATATACAAGAAGATTTTGAAAAAATAAAGAAAAAGATATTGGGTGAGTAAATGCCTGAAGAGGAGAAGAAAGAGAGTGAAGAAAAAGCAGTGGAAGAGGAGAAAAAAGAAGTAGAAGAGAGTTTAACGGAAGAAGAATTGAAACGAAGAGAAATAGAAGAAAGCTGGAAGCCGAGAACAGATTTAGGAAAAAAAGTTTTAAG
>CAYWME010000026.1:0-6843 GCA_964459585.1 uncultured archaeon
AAGATTGTTATTATGCTATGTTAAATACGGCACAAGCTGTTCTAATGTTTTTGGGATTAGAACCACCAGTACCTAGCAAGGCTTTTAAAGAAGTTAGAAAACACTTGGTTGAGCCCGGTATTTTAGAGCCAGAATATGCAGAATGGCTTAGACAGATTATTGAGATAAGAAAAAAAATAGAACATAAAGAGTTGACAGAAGTTAGCGGAGCTGAAGTTGATCAGTGGTTGGAGAGAGCTGAAAAGTTCGTAAGAAAGATGTTTGCTATTTTGGGGGCGCTTGAACTTAGAAAAAAAGAAAAAGTTTTGGAAAGAACACATGAAGTCATGTATAAGGCTGCTTCGACTGCACTAAAAAGCCTTAAAAGAGAAGTTGAAGACATGAGAGAAATTCCACATGTTTTCAAGAAGGAGTTTATTGATACAGGAAAAATTGATAGATACTATTGGGGTGTTTGGAACAGAATAGAAGAATTGAAGAAGATGGCTGATGAGAAAAAATTGCTAGAAATTCCAGAAAAAGAAGTCTTTGAATTAAGAGAGCACGTGAGAAGACTCATAAGAGATCTGTCAAAAGTTTTGAAGAAAGAGGAAAAATAAAAATATCTCGATTATAGTTAGAAGCGAGATTTATTCGAAAAAAACGCTTAAACCTTTTCTAAAAGATATGAATAAATTATCGGTAAGGCAATTGTTATATCGGAATTTAAAAAAATTGTTCTTGCTTTTTCTTTTATTTTGCTCCAGCTAACGGCCTCTCTGGGTCTGGCTCCACTTAAACTACCATCCCACTCTACTGCCGTTGAGATATATACAGCGTAATCTAGTCCCTCTTTAAACTGATTCCACCAAATAACATGGTGCTTTGATATACCGCCGCCAAGAATTAGCGCACCAGTAACTTTACTGTCCCAAATTAGATCGTTCAATAATTGCTCATCTTTTAAAACATTTATTTTGAAATCTTTGTGCCCATCTTGCCAAAAAAACCATAGTTGGTACCCAACGGCCCCATCTGTGATCCCTGGAACTATTATAGGGATTTTGTTTTTGTGCGCCCAAAAAAGAATTGAGTCTTCATTATCTATTCTTTTGCCTAGTTCCCAGCAAAGTTCGTATGTTGAAACTTCCTTTCTTTCTTGGTATATCTCATTCAACCATTCACTCGTTTTTTTCTCAATAATTTCTCCATAACTTTCTCTTGGGACAAATACATTTCCAAGTCTATGAATTCCTTTTTTTCTCAATTCCCAGTCATCAGCTAGAAAACTTCCCTGATAATAATCTTTAAAGCTTCTAGCTATATCATGATCAAGAGTACCACAGGTAGTTATTATTACATCGAACCATTTTCTTTTAATCATATCTTTGATTATTCCTCTTGTTCCGGTTGCTATTATATCGGCTGGGAAAGAAAGAAACTTCTTACACTCTTTATTTTTTATCATATTTTCCAAGATTTCTGCAGCAACTGCAAGATGTTTAGAAGAAAATCCTCCAGATTTTTTCATTTGGTCAATAAGCTCAGAAAAACCAATTTCTTTTTCAAGTTTAAAATCTTCTACTCTTTTCATGTATGGTTTTTTATTTTCGAGTTTTTTTAAATGTTTGGCACTTAAAAAAATATCATGGACTTTCTCGTAAAGGAACTTAGAAAAGAATTGGAAAAGATTAACGCTGAAATAAAATTCGAAATACCTAAAGAAGAGTTTGGTGATTTAGCTATACCTTGCTTCAAAATTTCTAAAGCTCTGAACAAAAGTTTAGATGAAACTATACGAGAAATTAAAGAACTGATCGAGGCTTCTGAATTGGTTGAAAGAACAGAAAGAAAAGGTGGATACTTAAACATTTTTTTGAATTGGGAAAAAATATCAAAAAAATATCTATCCAAGATTGTGAAAGAAAACTACGGAATTGAAAAAGTTCATGGAAAAAAAATAATGATTGAGCATACTAGCGTCAATCCAAACAAAGCATTGCATATTGGTCACATAAGAAACGCATGCCTTGGAGATTCTTTGAAAAGACTTCTGGAATTTTGTGGAGAGGATTTGGTCATCACAAATTATATAGATGATACAGGAGCACAAGTTGCAGATATTGTTGTAGGTTTTAAGATTTTAAATTTTCCTTTAGATGTAGATGAAAAATTTGATGCATATTGCGGAGATGTATATGTAAAGGTGAATGAAAAATACAAAGAGAATGAAGAACTTTTGAATGAAAGAAAAAAAATTCTGAAATTAATTGAAAAGGGGGATAATGAAACTGCAGAATTTGCTCTGAAGCTTTCAGAAAAAATTTTGAAGGCACAACTCCAAACTCTATGGAGGCTTGGAATTTTTTATGATTTACTCAATAGAGAATCAGATATACTTAAACAAAAGCTATGGATTAAAGCTTTCGAAAAACTTAAAAAAATGAAGTTAGTGTACAAAGATGAACTTGGAAGAATTAAATTAAAACTTTCTCTTTTGGAAGAATTTAAAGGAATGAAAGACCCAGACATAACTTTGATAAGAAGCAATGGGACCGCTTTGTACGTCGCAAAAGATATAGCTTATGCCATGTGGAAGCACGGTCTCGTAGAAAAAGACTTTATGTACAAAGTTTTTGAAGTTCAACCAAACAAAAAAGAACTATGGATAACGACAAGTAAGAAAACTGAATCAAGCAGGCATCATCCCAAGTTCAACGAAGTTGATATATCAATAAATGTAATCGATGTGAGACAATCATATGAACAAAACGCTGTAAGAAGTGCTTTAAAGCTTATAGCTGGAAAAGAAATTCCATACATCCATTATGCTTACGAAGTTGTTGCTTTAAGTAAAGAGTCTGTAAAAGAATTCGGGATTGAAACAGATAAAAATATAGTTCACATGAGTGGGAGAAAGGGTATATTCTTCAATGTTGATGATATCTTAGAGAAACTGAAAGAACGCGCTAAAAAAGAAATCGAAAAAAGAAATAAAATTATAGACGAAAAGCTGTTAAATGAACTCGCAGAAAAAATCGCAACAAGCTCATTGAGGTATGAAATGGTTAAGGTTGGAAAAGAAAAGATGATTATATTTGACATAGAAAAAACTTTGAATTTAGAGGAAAACACAGCATCTTATCTTTTGTATTCGTTTGTAAGGGCTAACTCAATTTTGAAAAAAGCTGGAGAGTGGAAAGAAAAGTTTAACATGGAAAAAATGAATGAAACGGAAAAAAAACTTGTGAAAAAACTTTTGTTATTCCCAAACGTTATAAAAAAAGCCGCGAAAGAATTGAAAATAAACTTAATATCAAGTTATGTTTTTGAACTTTCACAAATATTTAATATATTCTATGAAAAATGCCCTGTTATAAAAGAAGACGAGCAAATCAGAAATTTTAGACTAACACTGGTCTATTGCTTCTCCAGTATACTTGAAAAATGTTTTGATATACTTGGAATCCAAAAAATCAAAAAAATGTAATTAAATTACTCCTGCGTGGTCTTTAAGCCAATTCTTTATTGCTTTCTCAATTTCTATTATTACTTTTTCTCCATTAGGCAACGTTCTTCTAACTGTCATTGGGATAATTCCTTGTCTAAATTCTTCTTTAGCTATTTCTCTTGGTTCTTTTTTTTCTGTTTTGATAAGAATGGGTGCTCCTAAAGCTATTTGCAAAGCCCTTGCTGAAACTAATCTAGCGACTTCGAACCTTGTAAGTCTATCTAAAGGCCATATCAAGATTTCACCTAAGGTTTAAACTTAGCGATTTCTTTTATGAAATCTCTATGAGTTAAAAAGACCTGTCTACAACAATATCTTTTGATTTTCAAATCATCTAAGACTTTTTTGGGTTCTTCCCCTTTTTCAACTCTCTCTTTAAACTCTTCCCAAAGATGACCAATAACTTTTCCACAACTAAAACATCTTACCGGGATTATAATTTTTATCACCCACCTGTAATATTCTAAAAATTTATCTATCAGGTATTTAAAGTTGACCCTTAATAAAATTTGCTAAGATTAATATTCTTTTAGCATCTAATTTTGAATATCATGAAAATCTTCGGATGGGTAGAAGAAATTAGAGATATAGGAAAATTAAAATTCATAATTATTCATTCACCAGAGGGAAAGTATCAACTCACTCTTAAAAAAGGTGTGACTCCAGATAATATTTTTGAAATAGCTGAAAACCTAACAAGACAATCTTCGATTGAAGTTGAAGGAAAAAGGACTGAAAAGCAAAAATCTAAGACAGGAATCGAAATAATTCCAAAAGAAATTAAAATTCTATCTCTATCTAAACCACAGCTTCCTTTAGATCCTTCTGGAAAAACTCCAGCGAACCCAGAAACAGCTATGGAATGGAGACCTTTGTATCTTCGAAACGAAAAATCAAGAGATACTTTTCTTTTACAGTCAAAAATAATCGAAGCTGGTGAAGAATTCTTGAGAAAAGAAGGCTTTGTTCAAGTTTTTACTCCTTGTATACTGGGCGCTGCTTCAGAAGGTGGTGCCGAAGTTTTTCCAGTTGTCTATTTCGATAAGAAAGCATTCCTGAGGCAAGATCCGCAACTTCATAGAGAATTAACTGTAATTGGTGGATTAACGAAGATTTTTGAAGTTGGTCCATCTTGGAGAGCTGAACTTAGTCATACCCCAAGGCATTTAACCGAGCATAGAACAATTGTTGTTGAAAAGGGTTTTATAAAAGATGAATATGAAATCATAGAACTTGAAAAACAATTCTTCTTGTATATACTCAAGAAGATAAAAAAAGAATGTTCAGAAATTTTAGAGAAGTTTAATGTTACTATCGAAATTCCAAAAAAAGTTCCTATTTTAGAATTTCCAGAAATTTATGAAATACTAGAAGAAATGGGAAAACATGTTGAGTTTGGAAAAGACTATGATAGAGAAAGTGAGGTGCTGCTTGGAAAATATGTGAAAGAAAAATATAATTCAGATGTTTTTTTCGTGAATAGGTTTCCATTTAAGGTTAAACCGTTTTACGTAATGAGGTATGACGATGAACCTGTGTGGGCTAGAAGTATTGATTTGATATATAAAGGCATGGAAATGAGCTCTGGAGGTCAAAGAGAACATAGATACGAAAAACTTGTAGAAAACATTAAGGGAAAGGGGTTGAATATAGAAAATCTGGAATGGTTCATAAAACATTTCAAATATGGTGCATGCCCTTTGGGTGGTTTTTCCATTGGAATTGAAAGATTAACCATGCAAATATTAAACCTTCCTAACATAAAGGATGTTGTACTTTTCCCAAGAACACCCGAAAGATTGATACCCTAAATTTTTATTCTGAATCTAAAATAGAATTATTATGATAGTTCTTATTTTAGCTTCTACGTTTTTTATTAGTTTAATATCCTTCATCGGTGTTTTTACTTTAACTATAAAAGATAAAATTTTACAGAAAATTTTATTGTTGTTGATATCGCTCGCTGCTGGCGCACTCATGGGAGGTGCGTTTTTACATTTAATACCAGAAGCCATAGAAAAAATAGGAAGTTATTCTGCTTCCCTTTTTTGTTTAATTGGATTTATTCTATTTTTTATTCTTGAAAAATTACTACAATGGAGGCATTGCCATGACAAAAAATGTCCGATTCGTATATTTGGATATCTTAATCTTTTTGGAGACGGTATCCATAACTTCGTCGATGGTTTAATAATTGCTGCAAGTTTTTTACTCAATTTCAATGTGGGAATGGCTACGAGCTTGGCTGTAGCATTGCATGAAATACCACAAGATAGGTGATTTTGGTGTCTTGGTATATTCTGGTTTTAAGAAGAAAAAGGCATTGATTTTGAACTTTGTTTGTACATTAACAGCAATCTTGGGCGGCTTAGTCGGATACTATCTTTATGGTTTAGTAGAATCTATATCGTTTTTACTTCCGATAGCAGCTGGTGGTTTCATTTATATCTCAGCTAGCGACCTAATTCCAGAAACAAGAAAAGAAATGAGAATTAAAAGATCGCTAGGCATATTTCTTGTGTTTGCTTTAGGAATTGTTATAATGGTTTGTTTAAGATTAATCGATTAACATCTAGATCAAATAGTTTCAAAATTTTTACTAAATTTTTCACTGAAAGGTTCCTTTTTCCATTCTCAAAATCTCTTATCACTTCTCTGCATACATCGATTAAACTTGCCAATTGCTTTTGGGTTAAATTTCTCTTTTTTCTCAATTTTTTAATCCCAAGTAAAACTCCGAGCTTTGGAATGTTTGAAATTATTTTTGCTATTTCATCATCTCTAGGCCATTTATCTTTAATGAAATGTAATTTTGAACCTCTACCTTTCCTTCCAGTTATACAATCTTTGATTTCCTCAGGAGGCTCGAATCCAATTAATCTAAAGAAGCGATAAACAGTTGTATCAGACGTTTTTGAGAGTAAGGCATATCCACATTTTCTTCCATTTTTAAATCCACTTCTATACTTAACAGGATAAAAGTTTAATCCAAGCTTCTTCAATTTCTTTATCAAAACGTTTATATCTTTTCTAAGAAAGTTGTTGGTAGCTAAAACTATCTATGGAACCCTATTAGGATCTTTATGTCTTATTAGACTGCCGTCTCCAATGTACCAATAAAAAGAGTTGTTGGTGTAAGTTCCAAATTTTTTGGGATAACTTTTTGAGTTTTGCCATTTAATCTAATACCACATTTCCCGCAAACTTTTAAGATAGAGATGTGAGAAATAAAGAATATTTGTATGATTTCTTTTATCTTTTGAAAAATAAACATTTCCAACTTTTCTTAATTTATTTCCAATCCACTTAATTAATTTCTCGTCTTTAGCGATAAGTTTAAATCTAAAATATTT
>CAYWME010000027.1:0-6648 GCA_964459585.1 uncultured archaeon
AAAACAAAGTTATAGTAAGCACTAGCGGAGAAAAAATAGAGTGTAGAGTCGCTTTAGACGAACTAAGTTTGAAGAAAGGTGATAAAGTTATATTGGTTGGAAATTTAATTGTCGAAAAGGTTGAATGAATGAAATTTGAAAATAAAGATTTGTTTTTCAGATATGCATGCCCATGTTTAGCAAAGCTGGGGGAAAAAGGAAAAAATATAATTGAGAAATACATCCAAAAAAAAGAAATACCAAAAGATCTAGATAAGTTGTTTCCAGATGCTATAAAGAACTTGAAAAAAAAGTATGGAGACAAATTGATAACGATTGATGAAATTAAGGAATATTTTTTGGTTGATCACAACAAAGAATTGCTTGAAATTTACAAAAAATTGAAGAAGTTAAAAAAAGAAGCAGACGACGTGAAGAAATGCTTGGCTAGAAAGGGAAGAGTTATAGACAAGAAAAACGGTGTTTATGAAGTAAAGCTGGAAGAAATTTCTGATGAAGAAGAAATTATAGATTCAGAAACAATTCTCTGCAAAAGTTTGCTAAATGAAATAAACAACAATTCTGAAGTCGTTGTTCATTGGGGATATATTGTCGATGTGGTAGAATGAAAATTTACGTATTGGGAAACCCTCTGGTAAAGAAAGATACTTTGGCTTTCAAAGTTTCAAAAAAGCTTGAAAACATCGATGGTGTCGAGTTCGTCGAGTTTGACCCAATTGAAGACATAGACGAAGAAAGACCTATTTTTATGGATGTTGTCGAAAATCTGGACAAAGTCAAAATTTTGAAAATCGAAGACTTGGATATTGAGAAAAGGGTTTCTTTACACGATTTTGGCTTGGAGCATTTACTAAATCTTCTTAAAAAAATAGGAAAAATAGAAGACGCAAAAATAATCGGAATTCCAATCGATTACCCAATCGATAAAGCTGTGACTGAAGTCAAATCTATTTTGAAATCCATTTTATCTTCAGGAAATGACTAGCGCAACTAAAACACGGATCGTATGCTCTTATAAGCCTTTCAACTTTATGTTGAATCAGATGTTTGTCTGCTTTTTGTTCTATTAATACTTCGACAATCTTTTTGATATCTTTTTCCATTTGTATTTGGTTTTGTGCAGTAGGTATAACCAAATTTGCAAACTTTACTTTGCCTTCTTTATTGAAATAGAGCATATGATAGAGAGTTCCTCTTGGTGCTTCTATCACGCCAATTCCCTTTTCTTCTCTTACTTTTATTTCTGGTGGTTTTTCTTCTTTGAATTGATAATTTTCTAGTATTTCTATGGAATGATCAATTGAATGGAGAATCTCAATAGCTTGTGCCAAATTATTATGAAAAACGTTTATGCTTGGGAAAACATTCAGAATTTCTGATACGTCTTCTTTTGTCTTTTGATGTAAAGCATCTTTATTCAAGTTCATTCTAGATAAAGCACCTACCATGTACTCTTTACCTACAAACTGAAATCCAGTGGCTTGTGAATAAGGAATTACAACTCTATTTAGGAAATCCCAATAATCTTCTTCTTTTGCCACGATTCCTTCTGTTGACTTTATAGCTCCTTCTAAAAAATTGAAGTCTTCTGAACAAATAGCGACGAAATCGGTTTCTCTTTCAAACTTTTCATCCCACTTATAAAATATGTCAATTAGTTTCAATACAGTGTTTCTCACTTCCCTTAAGTTCTTTATACATTTTTCAATTTCGTCTTTTGATGGAATTTTTAAGAAGCCTCCAGGCACTAAATTTGTTGGGTGAACAGCCCTACCTCCAATTATTTTACATAAGAAGTTTCCAGCGCTTTTTACTTCAAAAGCTTCTTTAACAATTTCTGGATTTTCTTCTTCGATTTCCATTATAGAATCCTTTTCGAATACGTCTGGTAACGAGAAAAAATACAAATGCATAGCATGATCTCTTATCATCAGACCATAGCTTAATAATTTCTTTAAAGTGAAGGTTTGTTCACTTTGTTTAACGCCGAAAGCCTTTTCTATAGCCTCTATGGAAGCCAAAACATGAGCTATGCTGCAAGTCCCACATATTCTCGATAAAAACATAGGAACCTCTTTGTAGAGTTTTCCTCTTATTGCTTGTGTGAAAAATCTTTTGTTTTCTTCAACTTTCAGTTTAACATCTTCAACTTTTCCTTTTTTGACGAATATATCTAAGCTTACATGCCCTTCCGTTTTACTTATTTTTTTCATATGAATGTCAAAATCAAGATGCATTTTCAAACCTCCTTATAAGTTCTTCCATAACTTCGATAAATTTTTCGTCGTTTATAGGACAGCCCGGTACTTCATAATCTACCTTTATAACATCTTTAACAGACAAAACTTTATCTAGATGGCCAAATCTTTCTAAAATTTCTTTTATTTCCTCTTTTCTTTCTTTGTCAAAGAAATTTCTGTGGTTAGATGGAGATCCAGATATAGCACAACTGCCCATCGCAACTACAATATTCGTGTGTTTTCTGATGTTTTTTATTTTTTCAAGTTCTTTTTTCGTGGATATAGCTCCCTCTACAAATGCAACATCTATGTCTTTAAGTTTCGTCTCTTTTTTCAACAATCTCATATGAACAATCTCAATCTTATCTTTCCATTCTCTGTATTTTTCGTTCAATATTTCCAGAAATTCAATGCTGCAGCCTTCGTCACAAGTCATGGAAAAGAAACCAACTTTGAGTTTTCCCATATTATAATTTTCTGAGGTCGATTTGATAAAGATTTGTAAATTAAATGTAAATATGGATTTTTCAGATTTCTTGGAAAAAGTAAAGAAAGAAACTAACGAGACAATAGAGAAATATATTCCAAGAAAAATTTCAAAAAAATGGTTTGAAGAAACATTTGGCAAGATCGAATTTGAAGTTGATTTGAATGCTATTCAAAAATCTCTGATAGACCCTATTTGGGAATTTCTAGATCGTGGTGGAAAAAGGTTGAGAGCTGCTATATTCAGACTTGTTGTAAGAGGTTTAGGAAAAGACGATTCTGAGATAATAGATTTTTCAATAATTCCAGAGCTTGTACACAACGGAACTCTCATAATCGACGATATAGAAGATAGAGGAGAACTTAGAAGAGGGAAATCGTGCCTGCATTTGATTTTCGGAGAAGACATAGCAATTAATGCTGGAAACTTTCTTTATTTCTTTCCCTTACTAATAATAGAAAAAAACAAAGAAAATCTAAATGAAAAAACACTTTCGAGAATTTATGAAACTTTTTTGAGAGAAATGGTCAACCTTCATCTTGGACAGGGGACTGATATTTTCTGGCATAAGGGACATTCTGCTAACTTAAATGAATCTCAATATTTCCAAATGTGTGCTAACAAGACTGGTTGTTTGTTGAGATTATCGGCAAAACTAGCTGCGATTCTTTGCGGTGTAGATGAAATCAAAACCGAGAAAATTGGTAAAATTTTTGAAAAATTGGGGATAGCATTTCAAATAAGAGATGATGTTTTAGATATAGAGCTTGATAAAGAAGAAAGGAAAAAATTTGGAAAAAGTATCGGAAACGATATAAAGGAAGGAAAGAGAAGTCTGCTTGTTATTTATACACTCAAAAAAGCATCAGAGAAAGACAAAAAAAGGTTAATTGAAATTTTGAATAAACATACTGACAGTTTGAACGAAATTTTGGAAGCAATTGAAATTATAAAAAAATATGGAGCAATAGAATATGCCAATCAAAAAGCATTTGAGCTCATGAAAGAAGCTTTAGAAGAGATTGATAGTTTGTTTGTCGATGAAGAAGCAAAACAACTGATAAGAAACCTTTCTATGTTTTTAATTAAGAGAAAAATCTGAAAACTTATTTAAAAATAATTTTTAGTAAGTTTTTTTGAGGAGATTGGATGGTTGTTGGTACTAAAAAATTGTTGGAGCTTGTGAAATCATTGGTATTGTAGAGAATCTCTCTGAGAGAGAGCTTAAATCTCCAGAAGGGGCTGGTTTTGATATAAGGATTGGTAGATTATTTGAAATAAAGGGTGGCGGTGAACTTTTCATAGAAACCAGAAAGACGTCTGAACTTGACTTAATTTCTGATAAACACGGAGAAATAGTTGAGTTAGAGCCTATGAAGCCTTATTTGATGGAAACAATAGAAAGTGTCAGTGTTCCAGATAATATGTTGGGGGAAGTTAAATCAAGATCGACTCTTTATAGGTCTGGAGTTTTTTTAAGATCTGGCTTTGTAAACCCTGGATATAAAGGAAAACTGTTTTTTATGCTACTTAACATTTCTCCAAAACCTTTTAAAGTTCAGTTAGGAGCGAGAATAGCTCACATTGTTTTTTATAGTTTAAAGCATCCAATAGTCAGAGCTTATGAAGGTCAATGGCAAGGCGGGAGACCAACAGTAACAAAACATGAAAAACAAATTTAATTCTGTTGAAATTGAAAATTTAATTTGTCAATTTAATTAAAATTATGAAGAAATTTAGAAAAGATAAGATTAAATTGTTGATTTTTGACGCAGGAGATATAATCTATGATACTGACGTTTTTATGAAAAAACTTTTTCAAGAATTAGAGAAATTTTTTGAAAGATTTAATGTTAAACTGGAAGATGAATTAAAGTTGTGGAAAAAGTTATATCCAAGAGTAATGGTTGGAAAACTGACATTGAAAGAAGCAAATGAAATTGTATTTAAAAAAATTGGAATTCCCAAATCAAAAGTAAGAGAATGGCTTAAGATAAATAAAGAATTATGCTTGAAGTATTTCAAACCAAAAAAAGATTCTAGAAAATCTTTAGAAAAATTAAAGAAAAATTTCAGAATAGCTTTTCTTTCGGATACAGCACATCCTATGACATGGGTAAATGAATTTTTCAAAAAATCTCTTAAACTGGAAAGAGGAAAACATTATGATAAGATCTTTACTTCTAATAGGATTGGATTCAAAAAACCACATAAAAAGGCTTATGAAATTGTCTTGAAATATTTCAAAGTAAAGCCAGATGAGACCATTTTTATTGGGCATGATGAAGACGAATTGATTGGTGCCACGAAAATTGGAATGATTACAATTTCTTTAAATGGAAGTAAGAAAGTAAATTATTTTGTAAAGAATTGGAAAGAGCTTTATCGGTTACTTAAAAGCTAATTTAACATCTTTCTTTATACCCTCATGAATTTTGTAATTCTTTATTTCATTTGGTTTGATCCATCTAAAATCTTCGTGTTCTTCACTCAATTTTACCTTACCTTTTTTATATTTACATAGCATGGTTATACCAATAACCTGAGTTTTGCCTTTGTTTTTGAAAAAAAGTCCATATTCTAATTGGTTTGATAACACAGATATCTATTCCAGCTTCTTCTTTCACTTCTCTCTTTAACCCTTCTATCGGGTCTTCTCCGAATTTTATACCGCCACCAGGTATATCCCATTGTCCTTTGAAACAATCTTCTTTAGAAGTTCTTTTAATAATAAGAATCTTACCGTTCTTAATGATTAATGCTTTTAATGCGAGATAAACTTTTTTCATGGTTTATTCTTTAGATTTTTATCAAAAAATGTTTTTAGAGTTTTCAAAATCATAGATATGCCTTAATAATTTTTTATTATCAAAAAAATATCACGAAGAAAACTCTAATTGTAGAAAAGTTTATAGCAAAAGATGAATACAAAGAGAATTTTTAAGGAAAATAAGTAAAAAGATTAGAGTGATTGAATTCAAAAACAAAATAGATGAAATTTTCATGGTAAAATATCTTAATTAGATAATTTTTTTGTTCAAATCTAAAATAAAATTAGATGTTAAAGGAATTTCTGAACTTTATCAAACCAAACAAAACAAAAATTCTACTATTTCTTTTGATTGCTTTTTTGTTTACACTAATCTGTATAATCAACAAAGCTATTCATCCAATCCAACTTTTCATATTTTCAACTCTTTTGAATACATTTCCAGTTAATCTTCAACTAATGCCTATAATGATGATCATTTCGATGATTATTCTGTTAATATCATTCTATTTGGTTTCATGTCTTTTGTCGATTTTTGAAAAAAGAGGAAAAATAATAGGAATTTTTATTTTCTTAATCTTCTCTAGTTTATTCTTTGTTCATTTTCCAGCAAAGCCGAACGAAGAAATAGCTATAAGAGGTTTAGTCTATTGGCCGGTCTTTTCAACTTTCAGCGAAGTTAAATCGATAGGTGCTAACTGGGTTTCCATAATCTATTGGGTAGAAGTCGATTGGGATACAGGAGAAATCATAGAAAACGTTAACATGCCACAATTCATCAAATTGACAAAATTAGAAGACACAAAAAAAGTAATCGAAGAAGCTAAAAAGAATGGATTCAAAGTTTTACTCCAAGTATACCCAGAATATTACATGAGAGACAATCCGATGACAGATACACATCCACTTGAATTAAAGCATGGTCCTGTGAAAAATCAGGAAGAATTTTTAGAAAACGCTACTAAACTGGTTTTGAAAATAGCCAAATTTGCTGAAGAAAATAAAGTGGATATGTTTTCTCCTTGGTGCGAGATGAACGTTTTTGTTGATTGGACTCATACGACAAAATGGTACGGCGAAATACCTTACAAAATAAGAAAAGTTTATAGTGGATTGTTGTTGACGCCGAAAGGAGAAATAACTTGGGATAA
>CAYWME010000028.1:0-6599 GCA_964459585.1 uncultured archaeon
TTAGAGAATATTCTAGATGAGATTCTTGAGAATAGTTTGATGTTTGAATTATATGATCTTCAAATTCCCGAAGTGTTTTTGACCCATCATAGGTCAAATTCCATCTTGTATATCCTTCTTCTGCATTGCTTACGGGCGATTTTATTTGATACGTAAGCACAGCATATTTGTTGACATCGATCGAGCCTAATTCCCATATAACTTTATTGTTTTCTAGGTCTACACCTGAAGAAATAAGTTC
The DNA here is from genome assembly GCA_964459585.1 of uncultured archaeon. Classification (GTDB taxonomy): domain Archaea; phylum Aenigmatarchaeota; class Aenigmatarchaeia; order CG10238-14; family EX4484-224; genus EX4484-224. Next base: position 242 of record CAYWME010000028.1, read on the forward strand.
AATGTCACCTTCTATTCCTGGATTTGCTGGAGTCCAGCCAGGTTTCACGTTTTCTTGAACAACAACGCCATTTATAGAAGTGCATCCTTTGTTATGGACTATTAATCTTGAATTAAACACTTTACTTGTAGCGACATATTCAGGAGTTTCTCTTATAACCTCAATAACTCCTTGAACTTGATTCTCGAACGGCAATTCAATTTTATCACTAACTTGTTTATGTGGAAGTGTATAGTTTACAGAAATATTTACGTTAACATTTCCAGCTGATGATGAAGATGTTATATTAAAAATTATTTCATACGTAGCTTGATCATCGGCACTTACTTCAACATACGATGGTTCATAACTCCAACCAGATGGAACGACTAACGAAACATTATATGTTACATTGTCAGGGTATGGATTTGTTATTAATATTTTCATTTGTTCTTTTGTCGATGGACATATGTATTTTACATATCTCGTTTCGTAACTGAAGTTTGCCTTTACTATACTTTCTTCTAATGAGCTTGAATTTTCAGAATACTTTAAATATGCCAGCACATTGTATTCGCCATTCCATGTGCTAGTATTTATGTTTTCAATCGTATAATTGTTAATTGACAGAGCTGTTAGAGATACTGGAATTTCTGTGTAATTTACAACATCCGAATTACTATCTGTTATATTTACCCATAAAGTTCCGCTTACAGATTGGTCATACGAATTCAAGATTCGTATTGTAATGTTCAAAGAATTGTCATTAGAATCCAAGCTGTTTGTCTCAACGCCATTTATAAACGGAGCGATATCTATTATTTTTGATCTTCTTTCTAGATAAGATGTCATTTCTGCAGAATTAATCTGCAATTTGTTTAACCCAATGTTTTTTACTTTTATAAGGCAATTCCCGTTTTTGGATGGATGTACAAAATTATTCAATAGTCTAAGTTTTAGATTTTTATTTCCAATAACTTCAAATCTGTCTAGAACTTCTACAAAACTTTTGTTATATGAATATATCTCAATAGAAGTACCGGACGTCGAATTCAAACCTAGGGAAAATTCAGATAATCGATAGTCAGCTGCTAAACATGGAAATTCTATGATTTTTTCTTGATTTGAATTCAACACAATTGGAAGTTGTGTGGATGTATTCGAATAATTATATTCATAGTTTTTGATTATAAACCAAACTTCGTCTTCTATACCAAGAGAATTATTAACTTTTATCGTGAGATTAAATTCACCAACAGTAGTTGCGTTCACTTCCCAATAAACAGTCTTCGTATCTCTCTGACTTATACTTCCGAGAGATTTTACTCTTTGATCGATTATCCAACTACTTGGCGCGATTAGCTCAGCATAAACGCCATTGCTATCAGCAACATAGCTCGTAACTATTGCCTTAACGCTAAAGTTTCTGTATTGTAGGGTTTCATTTGGATTATAGTAATTTTCTATAGATGGAGTTGCCTGACAGCCCGTAAGATCTAGAGTTATAGTAAAGTTCTCGCTTGTGTTGTAATTGTATGCTGGATCATCGCTCGCTATATAAGCACGCCATTCCTGCTCGCCTGCAACATATTCACATGTCGGTGTAAATTGAAGGTTTGCGTATCCACTCGAATTCGTGTATACAGTTCCAATCTGTTTTGATCCACCAGGATATCCAGGGTTGAGTAATTCAAACACAACTTTTGCACTTGGGTCAAGATTATAAGTTTTGGCTATCAAATCATAGACTCTTACTGACAGATTAACTGATTGACTCAAGGATGCTTGAGAATTATTTCCTGAATTGTACTCAACTGTTACATTATCTTTACTCAAAGTAAAACTATCATATCCAGAAGTTTCAGTAGTGCCTAATTTAAACTTGAAGAACCATGTTCCAAAATCCTGATAAGTAAAGTTTTTGTACCAGTATATCGTTCTATTTAGACAATCTGGGTATACACACGTAACTGACGTTTGATTAACACAATCTGTGCATTCCGTAAATCCAGTTGGTGAATCTTTTGCTAGTAAAATCGTGACATTGTATGGATCATTATCACCGCTTGAAGCAATTATACTAAAGTTCCAGTTTCTATATCCCCATCCATGGGAAGTCGGAACAACATTTGGATTTTCCAACTTATAAACCGGATAAAGGTAGAACAAACCATAATTACCATATCTAGATGTCGAATTTGGATAGTGATAAGTTAAGTTTGCCATCATAGTTGTGTTATACCAACCTTCTGGTGTAGTTATGTTTGTATGCCAATCGCAGGTGAACGCGTTCGCACCTACCTGACTAACTGGCTTACATTCAAAATCTTGAGTGGAATGGTTAGCAAAGTATCTAACATCTGCAGTTATTGGATCGCCACAGTCATCCGTTGTTGCACCCAAGAAGCTTATAACATCTTCTTGCGTAAAATTTTGAGAGCCGTCTGGCTTCTGGAAATCAAGAAGGATATCTCCATGTACTTCTAAAGATGTGGAAATATAGTTGGATGAATCGTTATATACATAACAACTTAACATTGAATCGTTAACTACTACTTTCCATTTCTGTTGACCTACTGGGAATTTAGGTGAACCAGGATATTCGTCATCACAAGTTGCGTTAAAGTAAAAGTTTGCATACCCAGTTGAATTCGTCAATGTTTCAAAATTCAAATCTGAGTAATAGGTTGTACCTATGGTTATATAGAATTTAACTGCAAAATCAGGTAAATAAGTAGAATTTTCGTCTTGTACCCTAAATATCAACAAATCCGTTTGATCTCCAGTTCTATTTGCTATCGATTGATTTCCATAGACATAATGGAAATAAACCTTTTCTCTCGTTATGTCGAACTGATGAGCGGTTGTCTCGTTTGTGTTTGAAGAATTGTCTTCTATTCTGAATTTATATTTTGCGTTTGGGTTTATATCAGAACAATTGAATGTTTGTAAAAAAGTTATAGCAGTCCAGCCAGAACATGATAGACATTGCGTCTCGTTTATTTTCCTGAATCCAGAACCCGTATCCACGTATAGAGTGATGTTTAAATCGTCTCCTTCATCATCTTTTACTTGAATCGAAAAGTTCCATGTTGTGGCCCAACCAGCTGATGCACCTTCAGTTACTCCATTAACAGTCTCGTCATCATATTTTGGAGGCCAATTAACGTTTACAGTGACATTATAGTTATCAGACTGATCATACGCGTAACATCCAGATAATAGTGTATCTACAAAACCTAACCATTGTCTTTTACCAGATGTGAAAGTCTCATCTGGATAGAAGTAGAAATAAACATAACCAGAAGAGTTTGTTTGATTGTTTCCAACAGTTTTAAAGGGGCCCGCATAACTTGTAGTAGTTACATTAAAACTTATGTACAAGTTTTCGGTTATAGAATATTCTCCTTTGTCTATGTCGTATGCTCTTAAAACGAATTCGGCTGGTGTATATGGAGTTGCTGTCGTCTCATTTCCAGAAATATAATCTAATCTTATATCATCCTTTTGTATAGAGAAAGGTAAAGCCGACGTTTCTCTGATGTTTCCTTCTGTATCTGTTGCGTTGAATTTAAAGTTTCTCGAAGCATCGGACAAATCAGAACATATATAAGTTTTATTCCACCACAGAATCGTTCCATTACAATCAGTACATTGTTTGGGCAAACCAATTTGAACCCAATTACCTGAACCGGCTGGAATTTCTTCCCAAAGATATACTGTAACTGTATCACCTTCGTTGTCTGTAACATTTATGGTGAAATTTCTTTCTACACTCCAACCGTCTGACTGAGGTGTGACGCTTGGGTTTTGGAGGTATGGTGCCGATTTCAAATAGAATGCATTAGTTACTTCATCGTATCCATCCAAGAAGTTTGTTAAAGAAGATTCCATAGTGACATTATACCAACTAACCGGATAATTGATGTCAGTAGTTATATCACAGGTCCAGACCCCTTCGTTTGAATCGTAAACAGCTGTACATTGGTCGACTACTGTGTTACCTTGTTTCATTTTGAAAACAACAGTAGCACCGCTTGTTATTGCACTCCCACAATCATCTACAACAGTACCTTTAAAAATTATCGTATCTCCTCTTGTATAATTTACAGTTCCATCTGGTTGAGTTATCGAGTTAGTAAGCACACCTAGCAAATAAAATTTGTATGATGAAGTCACATTGTCCTTATAACATCCATCTCCAGAAGTTCCACCTTTCCAGTACCATGTTCCTAATTGTCCATTATCACAACCCCAATCAGCTGGACCCATTGATTTTACCAAATGACCACTGGAATTTGTAGAAAGATAATTATTAGACCATTCAGTCGTTCCTGGTGATAAGAAAGAAATTACTCCTAATACTCCAGAGCCAACATAATTGTCTGCGTCATGATCATAAACTCTTATAACGAACTCTGTAGTTTGGTCTCTTCTTACTTGAGTTTCTGGAGAAGGAGTTATGTTAAAAACTGCTACGTCGTCTTTTTCCACCGTTATGTACTTAACTTCAGTCTCAGCTGGAGCGCCGCCTGTATCTGTCCCGTTGAATTTGTAGCCAATCGTTTCCGGTAAAGCGCTAAAGTTCGAACAATAGAAATAATGTGCATCCATAAACCAAGTACCATTAGTCTGAACACTCCAATTTAACAAATACCAACTATCATATGGTGGATGTGAAAACCAAACACTTGTGTTGACATTATCTCCTTGTGGGTCCCAAACAAAAACTGTGAAATTGGTTCCCTCACCCCAACCAACGTGGGTATTGTTTTCAGGATGTTTTACTGAAGTAGCATTTGGGTTTTCAAGATTTGGCTCTGCTGTTGTCCAACACCAAGTATATTTTACTCCTGAAACTAATACAGAACCTCTATCAGAACCACCTAGAGTTACAGTGTAGCTATAGTCTACTGTTTGGTTTGGTGCATGAAAATAATCTGAAATTGTTAAACTACAAGTGTTTGGAGTCTGAGAACCCTCACTAGTACAATTATTATCAGAACCACATGTTGTTATTAAACCAAATGTTTCTCCAGCTGCTATTTGATAACAGGCTGGATAGTATGTAGTTGAATTTTCACTAGTTATAGAAGCCCAATAAGCATCTGTACCCGATGGTGCTGTGCTTGCTGCATAAAAATTAAATGAAATATTTTTCATAAAACAACTCAAATACCCTGGACATGGATAGTCAACTATCCAAGTAAAATCTATTGTGGGTACATTAGTTTTATCTGATACAGAAAAAGACTCTGAATCTACAAAATTTTCACAGGGATCTGCACCCAACAACAAGCTCTGGTCTGATAGAGTTGGTATTGTAAATTCCAATGAATTCGGAACAGAATCTTCGTCAGTATCTATGAACGTGAAATTGAAATTCGATACTTCGAAATTATGTGGCTGATCTAGTATTAGGGTTTCTTTATCGAAAAGTTTTACTGAACCATTCATCCACCATACCTTTATCCAACCATACAATTCTTCTGGGAACGAAACAGTGACTTTAACATTTGAGTAATGAACATCAGAGTTATGGTATACTTTTATATTTTTCCTATAACCAACGCCAGGAGTTGGTGGTACTAATACTTTCTCTTCTATCATAGGAGGGTCTGTTTCAAAATAAACTTCATATAATTCACTTTCATTTGGCAGGAAGTCTTTACCAAGAATTTCAATTTTATTTCCCTTTAACTTCCAATTCTTTATTTCTTTCCCATTCTTTTTAACAAAGGTTACATTCACACCTTTGGGCAAATTAAAAACGAGGGAATCTTTTCTTATAGATTTATTGTTAGGGTTTTTTATTCTAATATTTTTTTTCCATTTAACTGGCTTCCCAACTTCAGCGGGCTCCTGATACGTTTCGACACTTGTTTCTAACTCTTCGCAGGGAAAATTAACCTCAAACGTCTGTTCAATATTTTCTGAATTATGAACAGATATAGTTGCTGTGAAATTACCACAAGTTGTTACGTCTACTAACCAATTAACTTCAACGCTCTCGTTTGCATCAATGTATGGGATGAAAATAGAAGTTTCATTAGTTTCTAGCTCATCTGGAAGAAATACAACCGCAGATATGTCGAATGATTCAGAAAAGTAAGAAGTTATGTTAGCAGTAACTAAGAATTTTTTATCTGCAATTTTTCTAACTGTTAAGTTTTCTATTTCTAACTTTGGATTAATTTTCAGAACTTCAAAAGTTATGTTTGGTATTGAAGATTTGAATTCATCATCTTCTGTTAAAACATTGGCAAAATACCAAGTCCAGTTTCCTGATTCATTCAAGTATAGATCAAAAAAATATGTTTGATTTTTACTTTGTGGATATACTTCTATGACTTTCCTGTTTGGTTTAATTATAGAAAAA
>CAYWME010000029.1:0-6599 GCA_964459585.1 uncultured archaeon
ACAATCTTTCCTTTTTCTTTGATCATTTGAAGAGTTAAATTTGCTAAATTGCTTTTTCTAGATAATTTTTTTAGTTCCCCTATCACGAAAGACGGTATATAGAATTTATTCGTTCCACTTACTTCAATTAAATCATCAATTCCGATTTTGAATCTAAGTATATCTATAAGAAAGTTTGTGTCTAACAAAACTTTTTTTTTCATATTTTTATATTTCATAATAACCAAAATTAATTAAGTAAGAATATGAAAGGTATATCTGCTGTTGTTGCAACATTGCTAATGTTAATAATTACAATAGGACTAGCAGGTCTGGCATATTCGTACATTTCAGGTGTTTTTACAGCAAGAACAGCAGTAATTTTAAGCGTTGATGCAGCGAGTTATTGTAACCAAACAAACATAGTAGCTTATGTTAGAAATGATGGAACATCTCCTTCTCAACAAGTAAGTGTAATAGCTTTTAATTCTACGGGAGTACAGATAGGAAGTTGTAGCATTTCATCAATTAATTCTGGTGATTTGGGATCTTGTGCAATTGCAAGACAGTCTGGGTCACCACCAGATACTATTAGAGTTGTAGCTTCAACAAGAGGAGCAAGCACTCAGGGTACAGTATACTGTGCAGTTCCAGCATCATAAAACAATTCCATAACCAATTAATCGCCATCTACCAGAAATTTGCCTGGAAATTACTATTTTTTCATCTTTTTCTATAGATATGGGCAGTTTTAATTTTAAAACAATTCTATCACTTTTGACTGAAATAGGAACACCAACTGTCCTCTCTGTCCATGCGTTTATTAGTAGAGGTTCGCCGACTTTGATAGGATCAACTTTGAGATGTTCTTCTGTACCAACAACTCTCTCTAACAAATGAGGTTCTATTTCAAGTTCATAAACAGTTTCTGGTAATTTTCCAGGTAAACCAGCAATGTTTCCAGCAAGTTTGTCAGATTTTGTTAAAAACGGATCTAGAAGGGTAAGCAGACCAACAAGACCACCAGGCCCAGCTTCTTTCAAATTTTTTCCAGCTTTTTGTAAACCTTTAACAATTGTAAAAAGACTTTCATACTTTCCGTTTTTGTCTATACCTGGTTTGATTTCAATTTCATCACCAACTTTCAATTTCCCTTGAATTAATGAACCACCTAGCACACCACCTTTAAGATCTTTTGGAGCAGTTCCAGGTTTGTTTATATCAAAACTTCTTGCGACTAACATTATAGGCGGTTTCGTTTCGTCTCTTTTAGGTGTTGGAATGAATTTTTCGATTGCTTCTAGAACAACTTCTATATTCCAACCTCTTTGAGCAGAAATAGGAATTATTGGAGAATTTTCAAAGGGCGTACCCTCCACAAATTTTTTGATTTGTTGATAATTTTCAATTGCCTTTTCCTCACTAACCAAATCAATTTTATTTTGAACTATCACAACATTTTTTATTCCAGCAACTTCTAAAGCTTTCAAATGTTCTCTTGTTTGCGGTTGGGGGCATTTTTCGTTAGCGGCTATGACTAAAATTGCCCCGTCCATCAAAGCCGTACCTGTAAGAACCGTTGCCATCAGAGTTTCGTGCCCAGGAGCGTCGACAAAACTTATAGTTCTTTGAATTTCCGTATCGCTAAAACAATAAGGGCATTTCGGAGAAGTGGAGTATTTTCCACATTTTATGCATTTGTAAATTGTAGCGTCCGCATATCCAAGTCTTATGGTTATACCTCTTTTGAGTTCTTCGCTATGGCTCAAGGTTCTTTTTCCTGTTATAGCTTCTGTGAGCGTGGACTTTCCATGACTTACATGACCAAGCATCCCTATGTTTGTTTCTGGGATTAGTTTTGGGTTAACTTCTTGGATGTTATCACCTTAAAAGAAGTTTGAATCGAAAGTTTAAAAAATAAGTTATTTCTTTTCCTCTTCTTGTTGCTCTTTCTTTTCCTCTTTCTTGAAAATTTCTTCTAAAGGCCTTTCTCCTTTTTTTATAACTTTACAATTTATTTGAACTATATCTAATGAAATTGTATTTCCTCTTACTGTTTTTCTCCTTCTTTCACCCTTCTTTTTTGGGTGAAATCCAGGTGGTTTTGAAAGCAAAACTCTTTTTCTTCCGGGACCTTGAACAGAAGGAACCATTGGGAAGCCATCTTTATCGCTTCCTCCAGTTATTTTCAAAGTATATCCAGGTAAACCTATTATATTCCCATCGAATTCGTCACCTATTTTTTTTCCAACAAGAGTCATTGCTTTACTCTGTTCTATTTCTAACTGATAACTTCTTCTTGTTTCTGGATCGCTTATAACAAACTTGAATGTTGTCATTTTTCTAAACCCTTTTCTTTTCTAATGTAAATAATATCTTTATGAGGAAATTTATTTTAATTTTATTGTTTATCATTTTTCTATTGAATACAAATGTTTTGGCATTTAATTCAAAATTTATATCACAAACAAGACTTGAAATAATTCGTTCTGGTAGGCTTTTTGTTAACGGAAATATAGAAAAAATCGAGTTGTATCTCTATGCTCCTCAAGAAGGATTAAAAGAAATTAACGTGTATCCTAACAATTGGGAATGGATAGAAGATAGGTTCAGGAACAAAATGATAAAAATAGTTTGGGATAATCCAAAAGGTACACAAGAATATAGGGTTTCTTTTTTAGTTGATAATTTCGCAAAGAATCAAAACAATTTTGATACAGACAGTTGGTTTTTAGAGGACTCAAAGAAGGAAACTGTTTTGACGAGAAGCAACTCAGAAATCAGAGAGTTTGCTTATGGGAAGGAAGACGACTTGCAAAAAGCATTTAGACTTACAAAGTGGATATACAAGAATTTAAAGTACGAATTCTTGCCTTTCAAAAAACAGACACTTTCTTCTATAGATACATGGAATTCTAGAAAGGGCACTTGTGGAGAATTTTCAAATTTGTTGGCGGCGTTTCTAAGATCGCAAGGTATTCCAGTTAGATATGTTGTTGGATATTCGATTCCATCAGAAAACTATACAAGCGAATTTATTTCTCATGCTTGGATTGAAGTTTTTTACAAAGGAAGATGGGTTCCTTTTGACCCAACTTGGATGGAAGCTGGATATTTAGACGCAACTCATGTCAAGCTTGCAAACTTATTAGATAGCAACTTCTCCGAGTATATTTTTTACAAAGGATTCGGAAGTGTTGATTGGATGCCTTCTCAGGACGAGATAAAAATGATAGACTACAAAGAAGAAATTCCATTTAACTTCTCTTATGATGTGGAAACAAAAGTTTCTGGAGGAGAAGCAGTTCTCTTCAACTTTACTCTGAATGGAAACGGAGCTTACCTTCTTAAACTTTATTCGTGTGTGGATATAGATGGAAGTCCTGTAATTCAGATAAAAGATCCAGAGAGAATCTACTACTTTAACGATAACTCTGTTTATTGGATAGTGATTCCAAAAAAAGTTGAATCAGATGTAAAGCTCATTTGTCCTTTAAGACTTTTCGTAAACAACAAAAAAATTGTTGAAGAGAACATAGAGATAGTTGGAAATAACGAGCATGATAAAGTTTTGCTTTCTGGTGAAAGTACAGCTAGGTTAGGAGAAAACGTTTTGATTTCTTCTCCGAAAAAAGGCCTATTTTTTTCTCCAAATTTCACCGAAAGCTATAGCGGAAAAACATACAACTTTACTTCCACAATACCGGGAAATTATTTGATTTATTTTTATTTTGACAATTCTTACGGAGAGAAACTTATAAGTTTTCAAAAAGAATTGTTTGCGAAAATCAAGAACATAGAAATCCCTAATTCAACAAAAATCGGGGAGAACATTTTGCTTAATTTTTCTTTAGAAAATCTAAAACCCTATAACTTAGATGGAATAGTTGAAATAAAAGTTGGTGAAAAAACATATAGCAAAACAGTTAAACTTTTACCAAGAGAAACAAAAAACATTCAGTTTAATATAACCATGAATGAAACGGGATTTTTAGATGGATCAATTATTTTTAAATCATTGTCACAATCCTATTATTCTTTTTCGATATACGTTGAGGAGAATTCAAATAAAAACATAATAAACAAGATAGTTGATTTCCTCAATCAACTGATACACTTTTTAATTTCTTTCTTTAGATAAGTAATGTGAAACAATGGCTAAAATTCCTAAAAAAGAAAACAAAAACATCGAATTTAAGGAAAGGCTTAGTCCAGAGTATCATTTACGAGAGGATAAACTACAACATCTAGCGACTCAAATGAAATATAGACTCGATCTTGGAAAGGGTGAAGCGATATACATTCTTGGTGTTAAAGACTATGGTGAGATCTTAGGTCTAAATGACATAGAATTAGAAGAAAGTTTAAACGTTCTAAAGGCTGTCGCAGACGAAATAGGCGCTGAAATACAAAAAATCGAAAAGTTTGTTGAAAATGGAAAACAAATATGTAAAGTTTTGATAGTTAAAGCAGCAAAAAAGAAGATGGAACATTTGATAATCGGTGTGTGTGGTCATGTGAGTCATGGAAAATCAACTTTAATAGGCACTTTAATGAAAGGCAAGCCTGACAAAAAGAAGAAGAATTGGTTGATTTTAAATATATTGCCACATGAAATTGAAAGGGAACTTAGTGCAGATTTACATCATGCTCTGATTGGTTTTAATGGTAGCAAACCCGTTCTTCCAAAAAACCCGTTAAGTAAAAAAGACAAAGAGAAAGTAATAGAAAACTCAGAGAGAGTAATAAGTTTTGTTGATACAGTAGGACATGAACCTTGGTTAAGAACAACAATAAGGGGTATATTGGGTCAAAACATAGATTATGGTTTGTTGGTTGTTGCTGCAGACGATGGTATAACTCATATAACAAAAGAGCATCTTGGTTTGTTGTTGGCAACGGGAATCCCTGTAATAGTATGTATAACAAAGATAGATAAAGTAGGGAAGAAAAAAGTTGAAAAAGTGGAAAAAGAGGTATCACTTCTTTTAAAAAATGTTGGTAAAGTACCTTTCATGATCAAAGAGGAAAGAGATATAGGAATAGTGAAAGACAAGTTAAGTTTAGTCACACCGATCATAAAAACATCTGCGGTAACGATGGAAGGATATAATTTCCTATACAAACTTTTGTCTCTGATACCAACAAGAGAAAAAGAATATGAAAAACCGTTTTTGATGTATATCGATAAAGTTTACAATATATCTGGAGTTGGAACAGTTCTATCTGGAACGATAAAGCAAGGTAAATTAGTTGTTGGAAAAAAAATGTTGATAGGACCGACAAAAGACAATAGGTTTGTTGAAGTGAAAATAAAATCAATTGAAACACACTATTATAGATTGAAAGAAGCGTTAGCAGGATTAATAGTTGGAGTAGCAATAAAAGGTGGAATAAAGTATGAAGACATAGAAAGAGGTATGGTGATTTGTGGAAAAGAATTGAAACCAAAGCCCGTTAAATCGTTTGAGGCAGATATCACTGTTTTGAGTCACCCAACTAGAATAAAGAGCGGGTACGAACCAGTTTTTCATTGTTATACGATTGCTGAAAGTGTTAAGCTAGAACTTTTGGACAAAAAATACTTGAAAGCAGGTGAGTCTGGGAGAGCTAAGATAATGTTTAAATATAGGACAAGAGTTTTGAACGTGGGCGATAAATTCATATTTAGAGAAGGTAAAACAAAAGGAATAGGTGTTGTAAAAAAGATAATTAGATAATTTTAAGAATAGAATTTAAAATGAGAAATATGAAAGTTGTTGTTTTAGGCGACCCAGTACGATATCATAAAGATGAAGTCCTTTTAAAAGAATTTGAAAAAAAATTCGAAAAAGTGACTTATGTGCCTATAACTTTAGCTAGATTTGAAATTTCAGATAAACCTTGTGTTGCTTTTAATGATGAAGATCTTTCTGGATATGATTTTGTCTTTCCAATTCCAACAATTAGACACAAAGAATTTTTTTATACTGCATTAAGAATTTTATCAGATGTTCCAATGCCATTCACACCAAGTAAATATTTAATTCTTCACACGAGCGTTTTATTGAGGGCGTTTCTGAGATCAAAAAAATTAAAAGTAGGTAAGGTTTTGGTTGTTGGACCAAAAGTAGAACCAGAGAGGTTGACGAAATTTTTAAAGTACCCACTTTTTTTCATTGTCAATAACAAAAAAATAACAATAAATTCTAGAAAAACTTTTGAAGAGGTTTTATCGTTAATTTCTACTGATAAATATGGAATGATAGAATTTCCATCGTTTTCTAAAAACATGGTATATAATTTCGTGATAAGAGAAGAGATTTTTTCGTACATAAAGATAAGAAAAAAATATCAAAAAATAAAAACACCCGAGTCAGTTGATAGAATTATAAAAAGAGTAAAAGAGATTCTTGAATTAGATTATTTTTGGATCTCGATCGATAAGAAAGAAAATTCGATAAAAAGACTTTCAATTTCACCGAATTTTGCAAAAATAGCAAAGATATTTGGTAAAAAACCCATAGAACTTTTAGCCTCTTTGGTGAGAGAAAAAACAGAAGCGAATTATAAACGCTTAAAAATATTTAAAACTTTAAAGAGGTTGATAAAATGAAAAGAGTAGCAATTCTAGGAACAAT
>CAYWME010000030.1:0-6287 GCA_964459585.1 uncultured archaeon
TAGAAAACTGGAAGAAACATAAAAAATTCAAAGGTTTTGCTGACATCGAGATAAAAAATTTTCTTCTCTCAAAATGTTTAATTCTTCTTTTGAAAATTATAGAAGATTTTAAACTGCCGCCACCAATACCGTTGCCTAGGTTCATTCCGAGAAGAAAAACTCAAGTAAGAAAAGTAAAAAAAGAGGAACTGAAATATATAGGATAGGATGTACAAGCAAGTAATAATTCTTAGAAAAGATTTGAAATGGAAAAAGGGAAAAATGATAGTTCATGCTATTCATGCCGCTTTAGAAGCTTTAAAGTTATGTGATAAAAAAACAATTGAAAAATGGGAAAAAGAGGGCAGTAAGAAAGTTGTTTTAAAAGTCAATAACCTTTCTCAACTAAGAAGAATCGAAAAAAAATTAAAAGAAAAGAAAATAAAGTATTGTATCATTTCGGATGCGGGTAAAACTCAATTGAAAAAAGGCGTTATTACAGCAATTGGGATAGGACCAATAGAAGAAGAAAAGATAGATAAAATTACTGGAAAATTAAAATTACTATAGATTAAAATGATTCCTTTTAGCGTTATCCTTTGGTTTTCAACATGTCTTATTTCTATTTTGAATTTTATAATGATGAGTTGGGTTTTTCTGATAATCAAGTCTAGAAAAGAAAAAAATCAAAAAACATCAAAATATCCCAAAATTAGTGTCTTAATACCGGCCTATAATGAAGAAAAAAATATAGCAAAATGTTTAAAATCGGTAATATCATCTAACTATCCGAAAAATAAACTCGAAATAATTGTAGTAGATGATGGAAGTAAGGATGATACTTACAAAATTGCTTCTAAATTTAAAAGAGTCAAAGTTTTTAAAATCCGACACAGAGGGAAATGGAATGCAATTAAATTTGGGTTGAAAAAGTGTCATGGGAAATTTACTTTGATATTAGATGCCGATACTGTCATAGATAAAAACGCTATAAAAATGATGTTAAAAAAAATGAAAAAAGATGTGGGCGCTGCGACGATCGTCCCAAAAATCGCAAATAACAAAAACATGCTAACAACTTTTCAGCAAATTGAGTACATGCTTAATTCAATTACAAGGAAAGGTATGAACGCTTTGTCTCTTGGTAATATGTATGTTTGGGGATGTGGAACCATTTATAGAACCAAACTGTTAAAAAGAATGAGATTTAAGAAATCGTTGACTGAGGATTTTTATCTAACTGTAGAAATCCAAAAGCTTGGATATAAAGTTGTGATCTCAGAAAAAAGTTTTGGTTATACACGAGTACCAGAGAATCTAAGAGATTTTGTAAGACAAAGAATAAGATGGGCTTTGGGCCCGATCCCAGTTATAAAAAACAATTTAAAATTACTCTTTAACAAAAAGTATAAGAGTTTAGGATATTATTCTCTACCACTGCAAATTTTTTGGTATCCATATATAACGCTAATTACTCCACTTATTTTTATTCAAATTTTTCATTGGATCCCATATCAAAATTCTATATTCAAACTCTCTTGGTATTTTTTTACTTGGTTTAGTCTAGCTGGCCCTCTTTATTCGATATACATGATACCAACATGGGGCTTTTCAATTCACACAATCGTAGGAATACTTCCGGCCTTTTTTTCCACTTTTCTGATTTTATATTCACTCAAAAAATTTAGAGAGAAAATAGGCATAAAACAGATTTTTGCTATTTTTTTCTTTTTTCCATATTGTTTATTAATAAATTTTTGTTTTATCGCAGCTATCTTTCTTTTTTTTATTAAGCGTTTTTCTTTCTGGTGAAAAGTCTTGAAAGTATATTAAGAATTTTAAGACTTCCCCATTTCGGCGTTCTAAACCATATCATCGGTCTGTTAAACAGAGCTCTTAAAAAAGCTATAGTATTGAAAAATGCAAGAGCAATCCCTAGTGTCAAAGCGGCAAAACTAACCTCTTTCCAAGCATATAGATAGTTTTCTTTTTTCATAGCATATCCAGCCGATATTAAAAAACCAGACGTTGCCACAAATATTGCTACGAATTTGATAAAGTCCATTATTGAAAACGGTTTAGGAGTTCCTATAACCCAACCCAACTGACCAGATATAGCCATTAAGACAACAAAAGGAGTAACAAAATGACCAAACGATGTTAAAAAAATTATAAACTTTTGTTTGAAATTAAAAACTTTTGAAAAAAGTATGTCTTTCCAATGGTCTAAAAATGTTCTCGTTTGACCATAAGCCCATCTCATTTGCTGCTTAATGAAACTCCAAAACGTATAAGGAACCTCCCCACCCACTTTCAAATCTTCTAGATAGATTATTTTATAACCATTTTTATAGAATTTGATCGTTAAATCAGCGTCTTCTGTCAAACTTTTCTCGTTCCAACCACCAACTTTCAATAAAGCATCTTTTCTTATAGCCATGGCGGTTCCACAAAGATAAGCAACTTTAAAATGATTTTGAACGGGCATCCAAATTCTATGATAAGTTATCAAAAGGGCCGAAGCAAATCTCGTAACTAAATTCACATCTGGGTTTAAAACTTTGATTCTACCTTGAACTGCCGCAATTTTTTTATCGACATTAAATATTTTGACTATTCTTTTTAGAAAGTTCTTGGGTGGTACCCAATCAGAATCAAAAACAACTACTATGTCACCTTTAGAATACTTTAAAGCATTATTTAAAGCTCCGGCTTTGAATCCTTTTCTGTGTCTTCTTCTTATTATTTTGACTCTTCCATTGTATGTGTTGACAATCTCTCTTGTTTTTTTGTCCGTACTATCATCTGCAACGATTATTTCCATTTTATTCTTCGGATAATCTAATTTTAAACAAGCTTCAATACATCTTCCAATCACGGGATCATTATAAACAGGTAACTGAATTGTAATAAAAGGTAGTTTTCCTCTGATTCCTCTTATTCTTGGACATTTTATTTTAAGGTTTGAAAGTGTCATTAAATATAGTACTAAAGAGAAAAAAATGACAGGAATTAAAGAAATATTGTATATTAGAATGTCTATCATATACAAGTCCATATATTTTAATTAATAGTTTAAAAAATAAAGGGTTTATTATGAAGAAAAAGCAAAAAACAAACTATCTTCTTGCTATTGTTCTCTCAATCATACTTTATGTGCTGGGCGTTTATACTGGGGTGAAAGTTGAAAATTATTTTTCTACCAAAATTTACAGCGAATTAGAACTAATGAAGACAGATATGCAAAAAATTAAACAATCAACAGACAATTTGTATATACAACAACTATTGCTTCTTTCTGTTGATAAAGAAAAAACTTGTCCTATACTTGTTTCTTCTTTGAAAGAGATTGAACAAAATTTAAAATTTTATTGGGATAGATTACCAAAACGATTGGAAGAATATGAAAAGTATGAAGATGTAACAAAAGAATACGAAAATCTCAAAAAAGATTATATGACAATAAGTTTGAAAGCCTGGAGCATTTCTTCTTTAATTAAAAAAGATTGTGATCCAAGTCTTATACCGATATTATACTTTTATTCAAGAAACTGTGAAAAATGTATAGATCAGGGGGTTGAACTAGACAAGCTAAAACAACTTGTTATCTCGGAAAACAAAACCGTTATGGTTTTCACTGTTGATTATGACCTTTCAAATCCTAATTTAAATGTGATAAAAGTAGCGTACAATATAACTGAAACGCCTTCCATGATTATAGAAGATAAGATTATTAACGGCTTCGCGAACGTCTCTTACCTCTTGGGCTTAATTTGAATTCAACAAAAGCAGATGAAAAAACATAGGAAACCACGAGAAAGAATATATGAAAAAACAATGATCCCCATTCTTGTTGCTTTATAAAATTACCAAATATAGATAAAATACCAAGGGGGTTCACAATATTCATAAATGGTTTAAAGAAATAAACTAGATGCTCACTGCATTTTTTTAAATAACACCAATATATGTAATCATTTAAAGAAAAGATCACAACAAACAATACGTATGAAAAAATAATCTTTCTATAATCTGGATATAGAAATTTTAAACGCTGTCTTAAAACTTTTCTTTTCATTTTAATTTTATATTCATAGCAGCGATTAAAAACCTGATAGTAGCTAGATCTAACTTATCATTATCAGTTCCTGATATTATTATCTTATGATCTTCTGCTCTCACAAAAGTAGAGTTAGCGAACTCGGGGTGAATAAGAACGATGGCTGGATTTTGTTTAGAAGAGTTTACTTGGCTATATGAACTAACCTCTTTACCATCAAATTTTGGAAACATGTTGAAAACAGGATATGTATAATTTAAAAGCTTAAATGCAATTTCAAAAGCTTCTACAGCATATATCGAAATGTCTTTTGCTGTTTTGAAATATATCGTGACTTTTGATACATTTGAGTTAAATAGAATTTCTCTTATCTTTTCTTCTGAAGGATATACAGGAATCTTCAAAGCCTTTTCTAAAGGTTTTCTGAAAGTAACTATAGCACCATTATAGAGAATTTTTCTAGTTTCGGTTGTTTTAAAGAAATTAGGCAAATTCAGAAAAAAGTAAGTGAGAGAAAAAACTAATATGAAAAGAAATATTTCTTTTAAGCTTATAGAAAATTTTCGTTTATAGCTCATTAAAATTTAGATTTGTCTTTCAAGTTTTTAAAAACAAAAAGAAAAAGGAAGCCGGAGTTTTTAGCCTTGATAGCTAGCTTATAACTCGGTTATTGCTGGTGTAGCAACGCTAGTGTCCAACTTGATTGCATTTGATGTTACTCCAGATAATCTTGTTGCATAGTTCTGGAGTACGCTAACTGCTGCTCTTGTATCGTCTGCATTTGTACCTGCAACGAACAAAGCTTTTTTACCAGTTGTGAATGCGTCGTCAATTGCTATTATGTATGCTGTGTTTGCAGTCCATGCAGCTCCTAGACCACCAGAGCATGTGTAGTCTGCATCTAGCTTACCTGCATCAACTAGTTCTTGCGCTAGGCTGTTTGCACATGGACCACCAACGATTACTAAGTTCTTGCTTGTTTTATCTGAGCTTGTAACCTCTGTATCTAATTTAGCAACTGGAGATGTGATTGTAACAACTTCTCTGACAGCACCGCCAGTTGTTGTGGTGCCACCCGCCTTACCGACGTAAGCTAATACTTTCTGTTGTTCAGCTGGTAGTTTAATTACTAAAGTATCTCCGTCTAATTTTGTTTGTGGTGTAACTATAGTTGTACCTTTCTTCAATATGATGTCATAATCCCAGCTGGAGTCCCATGAAGCCGCATTTGAGTCTGCTATATTAATGTCATTGTTGTCTGCCTCGCTTTTTTCTGTTCCAAAGAAGAAGTCATGTTTTTCAGTAACTAGTCCATCGTATCTTACTGTTAGTGTAATATCTGCATTTTGAATGGCTTCATATCCATTATCGCCTACAGTACCGTCGTCAAATGTATCGATGTAAATTGTTCCATTAACAGTCTCATTACTTGTTCCGTTGTATACTATCCAGAAACTATGAGTATCAAATACACCACTGATTGCCAGTGTATCGCTGGTTTTGTTCCATGTCATTCCACCTTGTGGCTCCACTACTTTTCCTAAACTATCATCATAGTAAGCTATTCCTGTTTCATTAGATGAATAGTTGTATACAAAGTATATTTTTGAATATGATTGACTTGCAAATACTGGACTATCGGCTTCAATTTCTATTGCGGGATATGAACCTTCTGAAGTTTGTCCTGTTTCATCATATAATGTGACCGTGGTTGGTCTAAATGTCAAAGTTGCAAATGAGTTTACTGTAAAACCGGAGAGTCCAAATTCAACATAATCATTTGGAAATTCTATTACGTCTCCTAGTTTCAAGTATCTGTTTGTTTCGTTTACTTCGTATGCAAGAGTTATGTTCTTTAGTTTGTTTGCTGTACCATCAGTATCAATTGCATCAAATACCCAGTATCCATCGAAAGTATCTCCTGCTTGTATCGTCTTGTCTACTTCCTCACCAACAACTAATCTTGCTTTCACTGTGCTTGTAATTGTTGATGCCCAAACATCTAGCACTTTAATCTTTATGTCAATTCCTCCGATGGTATAAGTCTCTGTTTCTCCTTTGTTTAAAATGTCCGTTATTGTGTTCGTTCCGTCTGTGATTTGTAACTCTACCCATTCACCACTTGCACCATCTGTTACATACACTTCAATGTTTTCATACTTTACTGGAACGTCTGTAGTAGCAACTCCTATTGAACCAGAAATTACTACTATCTTACCATCAGCTGTTGTGTTAACTATGTTATACT
>CAYWME010000031.1:0-4001 GCA_964459585.1 uncultured archaeon
CTGATAGCGGAACTTTGTTCGTAGATGCAGCTAACAACAGAGTCGGCATCGGGACGACGAGTCCAGAAGACAAATTGCATGTTAGTGGTGGTAATGTAAAAATTGATGAAGGATATGGTGTTAGATTGTTAGGAGACTCGTGGTGGAGGATGTATAATAATGGGGGTAATGTTTATATTGAACAAGAAGGGACAGGAACAGCTCTATTCTTACAAAGAAACAGTCTTAATGTCGGCATTGGGACAACGAGTCCTGAATCTACTCTGAATCTTCCATATGCAGGTTCTGACTATAATTTGTTGATTGGTTCTACATCAAATACTGGTGGGAATAGTTTTGAATTAACAATTTCCATGCCTTCTGATGCTTCACATTGGCCATTTGGAATCACTAAAGGTGGAAGCAGGATATTTGGTATTGATACAAGCGGAAATATAAGGCTTGATTCTGGTACAATATACTTCAGAGATTCAAACCATCAACTTTATTTGGCAAGTGGAACAGATACTTTCAAATTTGCAGCTAATAATTATCCAAAACTAGTATTGAGAAATTCCGGTTCAGGGGCAGAATGGACTCTTCAGATGGTTTCAAGTTCGGATGCAGAATCTGAAGGAATAAGACCTGCCTCTGATAACACTTACAATCTTGGGAGTAGCTCTAAAAGATGGAAGAGAGTGTATACATACGGAACAAATTATAAAGTGCCTAGTATAACTCTTTCAGACACAGGTGATAAAAATCCCGAGGTTTATGTTTACACTGGCTCTATAAATGGTATCACATGTGATTCTACAACAAGAGGGACAATAACTGTTGCTTATCTATCAAATAAAGGTCCACAAGATGCTCTGTGTTTATGTATGTGGGATGGATCTGCTTCGAAATACCAGTGGGCTTGCTTCCAGGTATAAAATTCAAAGTAATTATAGTATTTTAAACAAATTTTCTTCTTAAAAATGAAGTATCTTAAGTAAAAACAACTTGACACTATCTTGGGTAAACAGTTTGTTAAACAAAAATAAGCTAATAATTTTGTCACTCTCTGTCTTTATAAGAAAAATTGACCGACCTTGAATTTTGGTAATGAATTAGCTCAATCACTATGCATTTTTACTTTAAATTCACTTATATCTATTAGTATGACGGGATTTGGTGAAAGACTTAGCAATTTAATTAGAAAGTTAATGAATAAACCGATTATCGATAAAGAAGCTGTAGAGAAAACTTTAACTGAATTGAAAAAAATACTGCTTCAAGCTGATGTAGAAGTCGAGATTGTAAAAAAGTTGATAGAAGAAATTAAGAAAGATACACTAAAAGAAAAGATTCCAAGCGGATTAACACTAAGAGAACATGTAATAAAGACCATATATAACAAATTAGTAGAAATACTTGGAAAGGAATTCTCGCTTTTAAAAGGAAAAAAAATAATGCTTATAGGACTCTTTGGATCGGGAAAACCACTACAGCAGGCAAGATAGCGTATTACCTTAAGAAAAAAGGAAATAAAGTCTTATTGGTTTGTCTAGATTATCATAGACCAGCAGCTCCTGAACAACTTAGACAAATATCAGAAAAAATAGGAGTTAAATACTATATAGATCAAAATAAAAATCCTTACGAAGCTGCGAAGAAAAGTTTAGAGTTTTTTTCGAAATACGACTATTTGATTTTTGATACTGCTGGAAGAAATGCTTTGGATAAAGAACTAGCAAAAGAACTAAAAACACTTGGAGAAATTATCAAACCAGATGAAGTTTTACTTGTTATACCAGCCGATATAGGCAAAGTAGCAAGAAAACAAGCTGAGGAGTTCAATAAACTTGTTGGGATCACTGGGATTGTTGTGACAAAAACGGATGGAACAGCAAAGGCTGGTGGAGCTTTAATAGCTTGCTCAGTAACTGGCTCTAAAATAAAATTCATAGGAACTGGTGAGAGAATTGATGATTTAGAGATTTATGATCCAAAAAGATTTGTTTCTAGGCTTCTTGGTTTCGGCGACCTAGAAACGTTTTTGGAAAAAGCAAAAGAAGCCGAAATAAAAAAAGAGAGTGCTGAAAAGATAATTGAAGGTAAGTTCACACTAGAAGATTTCATGGAACAAATTGAAGCAATCGGAAAAATGGGTTCCTTGACAAAGATTGTAAAATTAATTCCGGGTTTGGGTGGTTATCTACCTTCTGAGTTGTTGGAGATGCAGGAAGAAAAACTGAAAAAGTTCAAAGTAATAATCCAAAGCATGACAAAAGAAGAAAGAAGAAATCCCGAAATAATTAATGAAAGCAGAATAAGAAGAATCGCAAGAGGTTCTGGAACAAAAGAAGAAGAAGTTAGAGAGCTTTTGGCTCAATACAAAAAAATGAAAAAGTTTACAAAAATGTTTAAGGGTTTAAGAGAAAAAGATTTTTCGAATCTCCAAAAACTTTTGAGAAGATTTGGAGGAAGGCTCCCGTTTTAACAGATAAATTTAAATTTTTTATTATCAAAAAGAGAATTTAACTTTATAATAGACAAAAAGGGTTATTAGAGACTATGGAAGATGAAGGCGAACGTATTTTTGCAGAAAAAGATTGGAATAAATGGAAATGGGTATTCTAAAATATCTTTTTCTCCTCATCTCTCAATATATGCGACTTTCTCTGGTTGCGATCCAAAGCTTCTTTCTGACGAAAAGTTTGTGATTGTAACAATCCTCGGTTCTTTAATAAGAGGTGATATGAGACTTATTGATCTATTTTATCATAAATATGAAGAAGGTGGAAAAGGAATAACCGCGACAGCTATCATAAGCGATTCTCATGTGATAGTAAATACTTATCCGGAACTTACAATGGCTGTTATCGATATATATGCTTGTTCTGGAAGGATAATCGATGCTTTCTATGAGTTTGTAAGAAGGTTTAAGCCCAAAAACATTGATTTCTCAATCGTTCCAAGAGGTTTTAATAAAAACATAATTAAGCATAAAACTGTTTTGAAAAAAAGTCATCTTTATGATAGCGAATTGTCAGAGTGGTTAAAAGAAAGGAATCTACTCCTACTAACAAATTCAAGCGAAGAGTTTTTGAGTATTTTAAACGTAATGGGTTTCGTTATGGGAAATGGATATATCAAAAACGACTTAAGCTATTGTGTTATAAGACAAGATGACAGAAACATTCTAGAAGTTCTTAAGAAAAGATTAGAAGACATAAAAGTTTATCCGCAAATTACAGTCAAGCAAAAATTTAGTAAAATATATTTTGAACTTAAAATAAATGATAAGAATTTTTGCAAGCTATTAAATATTTTGGGCGTTCCAAAAGGCAGAAACAATAAAAAAGAATTTCCAAAAATTATCGAGAAAGAAAAAATAGAAATAAAAAGTTTGTTTTTAGCTGGTTTTCTTCAAACTTTTTACAAAGTTCGTAAAAAGACGTTTTTCAATAGAAATGGAAACCAAAAAATTGTTTTAAAAGGAAGTAAGAATTTCATCGAAAAAATAAAAGATAGTTTAAGTAAACTAAAAATTGACTCTGAAATAAAAAAGTGTGATAATCATTTCAAATTAGAAATAAGTCTGACAAAAGAAAACTCACTTAGAGTTGAAATATTATTATCTCTAAATAAAATATATCCAACCTCTGTTTTTTCAAATTCCATTCCAGATGTCTCATTTGATACCAAATTGAAATTTGCAGAAAATCTCAATTTTTACAAAGTACTGAATAAACTATGGAAAGGAAATGGATACAGTAAAAAACTTCTCTATACACCAAGAGAAGACTTCAAATTACTAGTTAAAAAAATGGCAGAACTTAATATAGTCAAGGTCTTTGAAGACAACTTAATTCTTAATATTGAAGGTTTAAAAGTTAATTCATGAGAGAATTTATTCTGTTGGCTAGAAGAGCCTTCACAAAACCCTTTAGATTAAATGATCTTCCTGGGTCTGGAAGAATTGATTTAATAGCTAGATGCGTGACTTCGGCTATTTTTATTTCAGAAGCCCTAAG
>CAYWME010000031.1:4011-6027 GCA_964459585.1 uncultured archaeon
CCTAAGAAAAAATGTCAGATTTTTTGTTGTTATGGAAGGTCCTCCTGAACCACCTAAGACAATTGCGTTTGAAACGTCTAATCTCAAAAGGGTATATCCAGATGAGAGAAATATAGCTTCGCACATAAACATAGCCTTGGAGAAATTTAGAGAAAATGAAGAATGGCTTGAAACTGAACCTGGGATAAAAATAGCTAAAAAAAGCTTTGAAAGACTTGTCAAAGAAAAAAAGGTAGAAACGAATGTCTTCTATCTTTCGCCAAAAGGAGTGATTGTAGATGAGTTTAGGTTTGAAGGGGATGTTTGTTTCATAATTGGGGATCATGTTGGTCTCGATAAAAAAAGAGAGTTTTTCCTGAAAAGACAAGAAATTCCATTTGTGTCGTTGGGCAATATAACTTATTTAAGTTCACAAGTAATAGCAATCTTACATTACTTGCTGGATAAACAAGGTGTTTAGATGCTGATAAAAAGTTTAGAAGATGTATTGAAGAACTATTATTTATGCGACAATTGTTTAGGTAGGCTTGTATCTCAACTCCTAACCAACGAAACAAACAAAAACAGAGGCAAGACGATTAGAAAGTTTTTTGCCATGCTTGCAGACGCAAAAGAGGTGGAAATAAAAAAAGAAAACTTATATGGAATTTCTCTGAGAGAGTTAAAAATTGGGAAAATGAAAAAACCGAAGTGTTCTGTGTGTGACAACTTCTTTGAAGAAAAAATTGAGAGTGTTGCTGAAAAAATTATCAAAAAATTGAAAAATTTCGAACTTGAGAGTTTTTTGATTGGAAACAGACCGACAGATGAAATGTTAAGAAACGAAGAAAAAATATGGGAAATGTTTGGTATAGAGTTTGTCGAAAGCATAAAAAACGAAATAAACAGAGAAATTGGGAAAATTGTTTCGAAAAAACTAAAAAGAGATTTTGACAGAAAGGACCCAGATATAATTGTTTTTTTGGATTTAAGAAAAAATAGAATAAACTTACAAGTTAAAAGCTTATTTGTATTCGGAAAGTATAAAAAGCTCGTTAGAGGAATTCCACAAGCAAAATGGATCTGCTCTAATTGTCGTGGAAAAGGATGTATAATCTGCAAAGGAAGAGGTAAACTATATCCAACATCTATTCAAGAAATAATTGAAAAGCCTTTTTTAAAAGCTACTGAAGGTAAGAAAAGTAAGATTCATGCAGAAGGCAGAGAAGATATAGATGCTAGATGTCTCGACTGGAGACCTTTCGTAATTGAGATTTTGAAACCTAAGAAGAGAAAGATAAGTTTGAGAAAAATTCAAAAAGAAATAAATAAATCTAAAAAAATTAAAGTCACTGGTTTGAAGTTCGTTGAAAAAAATATAATAAAAGACATCAAGTCTGCAAAAAGCGAAAAAACTTACAGGGTTTTAGTTGTTTTTGAAAAAAACGTAGATAAAGAAAAGCTAAAACATGTTTTAAACTTGAAAGGCGTGATCATTAAACAAAAAACACCAACAAGAGTTCTACATAGAAGAAGCGATAGAATAAGAAAGAGAAAGGTTGTCGATATAAAATACAAAATAATTGGAAAGAGAAAGGTTGGGTTTTTGATAAGAGCACAAAGTGGTCTGTACATAAAAGAATTAATCACAGGTGATAACGGAAGAACCAAGCCAAACATATCAGAAATCCTGAAAAACAAAGCAAAGAATATAAAGTTAGATGTGATAAAAATTCATACTAGGTTTTGAGCATGGTTAAGAAAAGCAGAGGAATTAGGAGAAGAAGTAGGAAAAAGTTAGTAGTCAAGAAAAGAAGAGGAATAACTAGATTTCTGACCAAATTTAAAATTGGTCAAAAAGTTGTGATATATCCAGATCCTTCTAGCCACAGGGGGATGCCGTTTCATAGGTTTAAGGGTAAAGTCGGGAAGATAATTGAGAAAAGAGGGGACGCGTACATAATCGAAGTCCGGAACGGGTCTAAAGTTAAAAAAGTTATATCAACTCCTGAACATTTGAAACCAATTTAAAGAAAA
>CAYWME010000032.1:0-6005 GCA_964459585.1 uncultured archaeon
AAATTCAAGTAATAAGTTCCATTATGGTAGTCTGTAATGTTTTCTACTATAGAGGAATCATAGGAACAATTTAGAGTTGCGTTTATTATCCATGTGTCTTTTCTAAAGTTTCTTACGTATGCGTTAGCATGGACTATTCTGCTAGTTAACCCAGTTGGGTTTGAAATTACAACGCTCACGTTCAAAACATCTGTTACATTAAAATAAAGTAATGTGGAATTCACGTATTCGCCATATTGATTGTAAACTGTGAAATTTATAGTCCATTCTCCTACTGTTGAATCATTTGAAAGAGAAAATGTGTTCGTGTAAACATTATCGTTGCTCGTCTCGTCTCCGTGGGTCCCGTCATCGTATAGTATTATAGTCTGATCGTCTGAAGAAGAAGATGTGCCCATACTTAAAGTCGCGTTCACATAATACGAAACGTTATAAGGATCGTCTGTTATGTTCAATTTCATTAAAATTGTCTCATTTCTGTTGTAAATTGTAGCGTTTGTACTCGGAGTTATGGAAACATACAATCTTTCTGGTTTAAATGCAGTAATTGACTCTGGATTTGAAACAGAAACTAGTATGTTTTGGAACTCTGTTCCAGGATCTGTAAAAGCACCAAAGTAAACTAAAGCTTTCTCAGTTATTTTCCCATTAGAAGGAATTGTTGTTGAGTTTAGAGAAATTCCGATTCTTTCTTTTGTATGGTTGTACGCAAAAAAGTTTTGAGTGCCAGTTTCATTTAGGTTGATAACACCAGACAAAAAGTTTTCAAAATCGTCTCCAGCTCTTGTGTAAGAATATGGGTCAGTATAATCATAAAAAACATGAGACGAGTCTATTTGTATAGCCTGAGTTCTGTCGACATCTAAAGCCAGTGCCCCAGCTATAGTCGAATTTCTAGTTATTTGATAATCTTTCAAATTTTTGATTATTTGTTCTATTTTAATGAATTGACCATCAGAGGATGGACCAGATATTGTATAGAAATAATATTTCTTAGTAACGAAAAGCTCATTCGTTTTGTTGGTTACATCACCAATTACAAACTCTGGACCCTTCTGGATTATTGTTAATCTTACTGGACCACTTATAACTGTCACGTTATTTCTTAAATCAAAAGAGAAGTTATGTGTTCCATTAGAGTATTCTAAGTATTCAGCTGGTCTTTCGGTAGCGTCCGCATCAATTATTACAGCCCCATCACTTCTTATCACTCTGTATATTCCAGAGAGGTTGTCACCTCTATTCGTATCTATGTGTGTCCATAGTCTTGTCGTGTTTACATTTATTGTTTTTTTATCATTACTTACCCAATAGCTTATGTTAGTTGGATATGACGGTCTAGTTTTTTTTCCGTTTTCTATCGTATCATAATATAAGTAAAAAATTCTTTTTTGATTTGCTTGGGTTGTTCCGTTGAGTATAAAAACCAAAGTACCATATGAATTGTTAGCAGCATTGAAATTTTCTCCCTTATCAAACTGACTAGGAACTTCATAAAGAACATTGCCAGACTCATCATATTCTATTAGTCTCGTAGAATTTTCGTCAAACGTTCCATAAGGCAACAAATCAGTAAAATTTAAATTAATCTCTATAGGCCAATTTGTTCTAGACTGACCACTAGAATTTATTTCAATCCTTATCCTGTAGTGCCATGAGACATTATACCATTCGGCATTAGTAGGTTGAGAAAATCCAACAAACATTCCAGTGATTCTAAATAGGTTTAGAAAGTACATCGTCGAAACAGAGAGAAGTAAAACAAACAAACCTAGAATCAAATGTTTTTCCATAATTTTTTATTTTGTCAAAAGAAGTAATAAGTTAATACTTTTACAGATATATTTTAAGTATGAAAAAGAATCTCTTGAGAGAATTTTTCTTCATAGCATTGATAAGTGTCTCAATATCATTGGCAACGATTGTTGTTCATGAATTAGGACATTTCTTTGCTGGTATATCTGAAAAATGTGATCCAATGAAAATAATCTTAATTGATAGCTATGGTATGAAAACTTATACAGAAATGGAATGTCCTGAAACAAAAAATTTAGCAATTAAAATAAGTTTTGGGGGCTTATTTACGGGAACTTTATTTGCTCTTTTATTTTATATTGTACCGGTAACTCAAGACAGATATTTTTCACTAATTGTGCTAGGCTTTAATTTCATAATTTCTTCGTATGACCTTTTGTCATTTATAGGATACGTTGGTTTTTCTGCATTGATTCTACTGGGCGGGTTTTTAATAACTTTAGGGGAAGTATTTATTATTGATAAGAAGTTGTTCGGTGAAGAGAAATGATACGTTTTGAACAAACTCTCACAATCTTAGAATCGATAGGATTTATATCTGGTCTATCAGCAATTGTTTTTGCTTGGAGATATGCGATTTTTAAGAAGAGTATAAACCAAGCATATTTGCTTTTGACTACAAAAAAAATCAAACAGAAAGAAAAATTAGCAAATTTCTGGTTTAGACCAATTTCACTTAGCTACATTAAATTTAGAAAAAAAGAAATTCCTGTTATAATCAAATCAATTAGAGACTTGAACAAGATTGATATAAAAAAGTTTAAAACCGTTCTGTTTTTACTGAACCCAAAAGATAAAAAGTATGATCTGAAGAAACAACTCTCGGTTTTGAAAAAATTAAAAAAAGAAAAGAAAGTAATTCCTGTCGTAACAAAAGAATATAAAGATAGAATTTTGAGAGTAAAAAAAGAGCTTGGAGAAATATACATTCTTAAAAAAGAATTAGAAAAAGAATATCATCTAGTTAAAGTTAAATGAATTCACTGAAATGGTTTTATTCTGAGGTTTCTTCTTTATGCTCTGATTCTAATTCTTTTAACTTCTCTTCGTAATATTTTCTTTTTTCTTCAGATACGTTCTCTTGCTCTTGAGTTTGTGGTTCTTCAGAAGCTTTTGGTTTTTCAGTTTCTTTTTCTTCAGAAACTTCCTTTTTTTCTTCTTTTTTGCTCCCAATCCTCTTTAAGTATATTAGGCCAGTTTTTTCGTTTTCAACTATTTCATATCCCTCTGGAAGCTCAGAAATAGCGCCTTCTGGATTTTTTGAGAAATAATACAAATTAGAACTTCCCTGTTTTTTCACATGAAGATAGTATTTTTTTCCTGTTTTTTTAGAAACGACGACAATAGGTTCTTTTCCAGATTGAGAAGCGGTGGTTTCTGACTCTTGTTTTGGCTCGGTTGTTTGTGCAGGAGCTTCTGCTTCTTTTTTAGCTACTTCCTGTTGTTGTGGTTTTTCTTCTTCGATCTCCTCTTTTTCGGTTGTTGTTTTGGCTTCTTTAGTTTTCTCTGTTTTGGTCTCTTTTTCCATTTCTGTTGATTCTTCAGTTTTTTCTTTTTCAACTTCCTCTTCTTTTGTTTTTTTCCCTAAAAATTTTGGTCTCTTGATTCCCTTTTTCTCTTCTGATTTTTCTTCAGAAACTTCTTTTTCTTCTTCTTCAACTTCTTTAACTTCTTTTTTTTCAAGCATTTTTTCTTCCTCTTCTTTAACCTCCTCCTTCATCGGTTTTTTTTGGCTTGTTTCTTCAGGAGGCTTTTCAACACCACTTTCCTCTATGAATTTTTCTATCTTTTTCCACTCTTCAATGAGCTGATTGTTTATTTCCTCCAACCTTTCAAGATTTTTCTTCTTTATCTCTTCATAATATTCTTTTGTTATGGCTCCAGACTTGAGTTGTTCATCTAGAGATGCCAAAAGAGTCATTATATCATTTCTTTCGTCCCTCAAATGGGTTATTGTTTCTGGTAATTTCATCTTAACGATCGGAATTATTTTCTCGATCTCTCCAAATTTCTTTTGGAGAACAACCAAATCTCCTTTAAAACTGTTAAGCTCTTTTTTGGTAGCTAAATTCTCAATTTTTACATTAATTGACTCTAAAGTTTTCAGTATGTCTTTAACAGCTTCGTCTAAAGCTTCTTGTTTAGCCTTATAAACAACAAAATCTTCCAAATTCTTCGTCATATCTATAAATGCTTTTTCCGTTTTAGCACCAATCCTCTCTATATATCTTATTGCTTCTTTAACATCTTCGACTTTTTGGTTCATATCTTTAACTATATTTGAAATGTTCTCTATGCTTCCAATACTTTTTAAAATCTCATACGCCTTGTTTATTTTTTGGCTTAAATCCTCGAATTTTCTTTCGGCTTTTTCGATGAAAAGATTTATTTTTTCGATTCTTTGTTCAAATTCTTCTAATTTCCTCCTTATTTTTATCGGTTCTATGTCCTTGACTTCTTCATTTAACTTTTCAAATTTAACTTCCAACTCTTTTACAGAAGCGTCTGTCTGGAAAGCGGATGCTCTTACTTCACCTATGTTTTCAGACAAAGCTTGAATTTGTTCTACAATCGCTTTTTTATCTTCCCTTAAAGCATCTATCATTATTTTGATTTTTTCTAGTTCTACGCTCGATATACCAGATACACCTTCAGTCGGCGTTTCTGTTTCTTCTTCTGCTTCTTCGGCTTCTGGAGGAGGTTTAAGAGGATCAACAAATTCAGGACCTTTATCCTCTCCTCCTGAATATGCTTGGGTTGGAGCTTCTTCTTCCTCCTTTTTCTTTCCAAACAACTTACCTAAAATTCCTTTTTTCTTTTCAGTTTTCTCTTCTTTTATCCCAAGTTTTTTATTTATTTCACTCAGTTTTTGAGAGTATTTCTCTTTCAATTCCTTGTAATATTTTTCAGAAATATTTGATTTCCTAAAATCCTCTTCTAGACTTTGCATAAGAGCTATTATATCTTCTCTTTCTTTCATCAGCTTATTTTTATCTATTTCTTCGGTTTTTTTACCCAACATTTAATTATTTACCTCCTTTAGCCAACCTCTTCTCTATAGATTCTATATAAGTCTTTGCCATTCTAAAGCCGCCTGTCTTAATTTTGTCTTTAGCAATCTTTAACTCGACTTCTATATCATAAGTGTCTACGCCCTTAGCTTTGAGCTCACTTATTTTCTTTTCGATTTGCTCAATTTTATTGTTTAACTCGACATACAAATCTATCTCATCATCTTTCAATGCAAATGGTGAGTGTAATAATGGCCTGAATTCGATAAACCACGGTTTACCTCTATTATATTCTGGGTTCTGGAATAAACCTGTACCAATTGTTAATTTAGTGACTTTAGAAGCATATTCAGCACCATATTTTGACTTTACCCTGCCTATATCGCCTTCGTACTTAGTTCTAAGTTGAATCTCGTTTGCTATGTTAGCTCTTACTGCGCCTTTAAAGTCTAACAATACTTGCGAGATTAAGAAAACCGCGATTCCCCATTTTCTGAACTCTCTTACCGCCCTTTCTATAGCAACGTAACCACCTTTTCCACCGTACTTTGGTAACAGTCTATGAACCTCATCATACACCAAAAGCAATTTCAGTTCTTTTGTTTCCTCTGGTCTCATGTCGAAAATTGCTTGTATGCTTCTTCTAACAAACTTATCTAGCAGCTCTGGCTTCAGTCTGTTCATCACGAACACGGTTATTTCTCCTGGGTTCATGTATTTCTTTATATCTATTTTCATATCAGGATCTGTAATAACAACTATATTCGTCTTGAACGACCTAGCATCTGTTGGTTTAAGTCCAAATCTTGGATACCTATTTAACATTTGTTTAAGTTTACAGGGTCTCATGAAACCAGTCCATTGTGCTGTTGGGTCGAAAACGATTACAGGAACTTTTCTCTTCAGCAATTCTTCCGCAACAACCATCGCAGATACGGTTTTACCCGAACCGGTACCTCCTGCTGCTATGGAATGCATCATCAGCTGAGATATGTCTAGGTATGCTTTTACATCAGTCTCCGCTATCTTTCCAACCTCTATTGAATTTGGCCCCGGTTGTGGCAAAAGTTTGAAATTAATAGGAGCTACGTACCTTGTCTTAGCTGCTTTAGCGGCTCTATAGGCAGCATACCATCTTAAGAATCCGTAGACTAACGGTGCTGCTAAGAACAATATTGC
>CAYWME010000033.1:0-5961 GCA_964459585.1 uncultured archaeon
GGCCCAGGAAAATTGACGAAGGCTTTGAGTATAGATAAATCGCTGCACGGCTGTTGTCTTTACAAAAAAGATTCTTTACTTCAAATTGCACATTTTAAAAAGATTAGAAAAGATAAAATTGAGAAAAGTTACAGGATTGGCGTGAGCAAAGATTTAGATATACCATTGAGGTTTTTTATCAAAAACAATAGATTTGTATCTAAACAAAAAGTAAAAAGAAAAAAATAAAACCCAAAACTCGTTCTAGTTAAACTTACTCTTCAGCTTCCTCTTCGGCAGGAAGTTCTTCAGTTTCTTCCTCAACCTCTTCTTGTTGCTCTTCTTGATGTTCTGTTTCTTGTTTTTCTGTTTCGCTTACTTTTTCGCCTATCGCAAATCTTCTCTTTACGTCTGTTATCTTTATATGAGCTTTCTCTCCTTTTTTTGTGTCCTTGACGAAGACTACAAAGTTCTTCACTCTGGCTATTCCGTCACCTTTTGATCCTACTTCTGTTATCTCTACGTCATATTCTTCTCCTTTTTTTACTGGTTGATTAGACTGAAACCTAAAGTTCCTGCCTCTTCTAAAACCTCTTCTCATTAACACTAACCTCCTTTTTGTTTGCCAAGAAGAAGGAAATCTTCCCAGCAAACCCTTTAATATAACTTGAAATTTAACTTTATATAAGGTTTTATTGACCAGAAGGTTTTGCAGATCGCTTAATATACCAAATTATTACTACAAACATCTAATTTAAATTATGAGAAAACTTTACCTTAAGCGAAAAAAAGATGATTCTATAAGAGAAATATTTAGTCCTAAGGACGGTTGTTGGATAAGAGTTGTGGAACCCGATGAAGAAGACATCGATTTTCTGTCAGAAAATCTAGGAATTCCACAAGAATTTATGACAGATTCTCTTGACCCTAACGAAAGACCAAGAATTGATAAAGAGAATGGGAAGGTTTTGCTTGTCGTGAGAATCCCGTTTGAAGAAGAGAACGCCATAAAAACTATACCCCTTGGCATCATAATAACTAAAAACTACATATTGACGATTTGTTCAAAACAAGAAACCATAACACAACCATTTATCGAAAATAAAATTAAGGGATTTTATACCACACAAAGAGCAAGATTTGTTTTGTACATTTTCAGAGAAATAAACAAATGGTTTGGAAAATATCTCGATGAAATAGAAGGCAAAATTTCCGTTATAGAAAAAATGGCTGTGAGGTCTTTGAGCAATAAAGAAATTTTAGAGCTCATCAACTACCAAAGAACGCTTTTATACTTCAGTATATCAATATCTATGAATGAGAAGGTTTTCCGGAGAATTGCAGAAGGTGGCATTTTCAAGTTATATAAAGAAGATGAAGATTTGTTGGAAGATTTGGTTTTGTTGAGCGAAGAAATTTTAGATAACATTAAAATATTTGGAAAGATTCTGTCTGCTATGTCGAATGCTTATTCTTCGATTGTTTCTAACAATTTGAACATAGTTATGAAGACCCTTACATCGATAACGATAATTTTGTCTATTCCGACTATTTTGTTCAGTGCATATGGAATGAATTTGTTGTTGCCTTTACAAAGACATCCATTGGCGTTTTGGATTGTTTGGATTGTGTCGTTTATTTGGATGTTTTTGATGGCAGTTGTGTTCAGAAAAATAAAGTGGATGTAAAAGTAATTGTTGGGGTTTTCACAAAGAAATGTGTTTTTAGAAAGACAGCTTAAAATTTGTTTTGAAAGAATGCTCTAACGCGATGGTAACTCCTCGTGTTGAATGGTTACGATAGAAGCTCATGAAAGACTAGTCGAAGATGGAATTGAGAATATCAAGGAAGGCCTTCTTAGAAGGAAAACCAAGGAATTTGGTTAGTTAAAGTGTCTGTAAAATTATATAGTAATTGTATCACGTTTTAGTTTTTCAGTTAAATGTCACTTTCATCGATTTTAATCCAAGTCGATACATAATACATATGCCTTAGCTATATTTTGTATATTGTTAGAGATTTTTAAGTTCAAGGTTCAGCAACATTAGATCGTCGACACCTACCGAAAGATTATTCTTTTTTCATATCAATCCTCTCAAAACGTTTCTTTTAACAGCTAACATACAAGTGATGATATCTCCTACATTAAGGATTGGCTTATTGTTTTTAGTATAATAGATTTTTCCATAAACACCAGCATCGTATAATTCCCCATTCCAAACAGCAAGAGCATAAATCGTACCATCTCTTTTAGATATAAAGTAGAAAAGCTTAAACAATTAAGGAAGACGCCCGGGCTGGGATTTGAACCCAGAAGGGCACATGGCCCACCAGCTTTCTGAGGTACTCCTTCTCCTCATTCCATCGGAGAGGCGCTTCTCTTCATCAAACTCCAGGCTGGCGCCTTAACCTGGTTCGGCCACCCGGGCTTTGTCATATTAAATTTAGAGTTTTTTAAAAATTAATTGTGAGAAAAATACCCAAAAAAGAAAAGGTAGTAGAAGCTATTAGAAAGGTACTTAAAAATTATTTGATTGTATATTCTCAGCAAGAACTCTCTAGACTTGTTTTAAAAGAACTGAAAAAAGAAGATAAAGATTATACTCTGTCGCCTTCTAGAGTCAAAAAAATGGCTTTGGAAATTCCTGAGATAGAGGTTAAAGCAAAAACCAAAAAGTCATTTAAAATTAAGAAATTAGAAAAATGTCCAATCTGTGGTTCGAAGCTCTCTCCTCTTTCTATAAAGAATTTGCTCGGAAAAAAGCTAACAATTGGATATAAATGCACAAAATGTGGATACAGAAGCTATCTAGAATCTATAATGCCGATGGAGTATATTTTCTTATGGGAAAAATAATCAGACCGGAGCGTCATCTTCACATAGCTCTGATAAGGGTAAAGTCCTCATTTTTCAGAGGATTAGATATTCTTCATCGCTATCCGATGACCGTCGTGTCATCATTTTATAGCTCTACCCGTGATCTTTATGGTCATCTTTTATCACATAAAGCGGTTCGGTAGAGCTATTTTAATTTAGTTGATTTTAAAAATATTATTTTTTATTCGCTTTCAATCACTCTTGGTGCCAGAACAAAAGCTAGTTTAAGTTTATCAGTCACATTGAACGATAACTTCATCGGATAGTCTTTCGCAAATTCGATTGTAGCGGAATCGGCTAGTTTAGCAGCTTTTATCATTTTTTTAAGATAGTCAAGAGGGTATCTGGCATCTACTGTATCATTTGCCTTTATATCCAACAAGTTTTCATTGCCTTTTTCAAGGAAGGTTTCTGTTTGACTTATATCGCCTTCCGCTTTAATTCTAAAACCTTCTTTTGAAGCTTCTATCAAAATTACATCAGAAATTATCTCAGCGTCTTTTATCGATTCAGCTAGTATATCTGGCTTTATTTCAACTTTTGCCGAAAACTCTAATTGATCTATAGGTGGGATTTCTTCTTGAGAAATTTCGATGATAGGAAGCAAGAATCTTCTTCTCGAAGAATTCGTTAAAGCTATTTTTAGTCTATTAGAATCTTCGGTTGATATTTCTATTTTTTCACCACCCCCCGCTCTTTTCAAGATCGATAACAAGTTAGAAACGTTCAAACCAACATCAGATTCTTTTTCAACTTTAAATTCCTCGAAAGCGTTTGCGAGAATTTTGAAATCAACAACAGCAACCATAGCTCTATCTGCTGCCAAAAGGGATATACCGTCTTTAGCCACATGGAATACGCCCTCATCTATCAATTCAGCTATTGTAGATATAGGAATTCTTAATAAATCTGGGTCGCTTAAAACAACTTTAAACATTTTCTCCAACCTTATTATATAATTCTTCTACCTCTTTTAAAATATTTAAATCGAGCTTTGACATATCTTGAAGTATTTCTGCTATGTATGAGTTTCCTTCTCTTGAACAAAAAACTCTGACTATTGAGTTTTTCTCTGGTAAAGTAGTCGAAAGAATTTCTATTTCACCTGTATCATCCTCTAAAATGAAAGACATTTCTTTTGTTTCTTTTACTTTGCCGAGGAGAGCGATCTTGTCTTCGTCTTTTATTTGAGAGATTTTAAGAGGCACAAATCTTTCTGGCATAAATAAGATGTTTGTTGACATGTATATATATCTGAATCTTACAACATTGTCGTAGTATTAAGTTAATTTAAATCACAAAAATTTATTATGAGAAATTGGTTGGTTTTGTTAACATTAGTCGGTTTAATTGCCCTTGGTCTGTTCCTGTACATAAGTCAACCAAACAAAAACAATAAACAGGAAGCCATAAACCTTTGTATTCAACTTTGCCAAAACTCGAATTTGAACTTAACAAACGGTCCTTGTTTAAGTGATGACAATCCACAATGGAACATAAACGATTGGGTATGTGATGTCGCGCACTGGCCAAGACAAAGCGTTGACAATCTGGCAGAAAATCAATGCAAAGACTTTAGAGAAGGAAAAGCTAACCATTTCGTTGAAGTCGATGAAAACTGTGAATTGATTAGAGCAATTTAACTATAGCTTCTCCAAGTATATCCACATTTCTTACATCTGTAGAACAAAGTGGGCGGTTCATCAGCTCCTCTTGTTTGCTGCATCCACCAATAAGCCTTTTCGTGACCACACACTGGACAAGTTATGGTTGTTTCTGGAAATTCTTTCAAATCTTCTTCTTTTTTCATCACAACAACTTCTTTCTTCTTTTCCTTTATCTTTTCTGAGAATTCAATCCCTTTTTTCGGTTTATAGTATCTATTACATTTCTTACAGAAAAGCCAATATTTCTCCCCTCTTTTTGCTGGGATCAACACATTACCGCATTTTGGGCAAAACTCTACCATTTTTTACCACATCACGCCAAATATCCTATTTATTAATACTTTAACATATCCTAATTTTGGAATTATAAAGATTACTTTTCCGTATATTTGTTCTTTTCTGACCTTGAGTTCGTATGGAAATTGAGAAATGTTATTGTCACCTTTTGTTTGATAGGTTCCATCTTCATTTATTTTGACAATCCTGTGAATTATAGGCGCTCTCACACCATTCACTTTGTAAACTATTATGTCACCAACTTTATATTCTTTTGATCCCTTTATTATAGGCATATCTCCAACAGAAAAACCGTTCGGAAAAGGCCATGAATCTATGTAAGACCTATTGTATCCGAAATGTTCTTCTAACCATTTGTAGTGAGTAACTTCTGGGTTATCATGTTGCATTGAAGAACTTACTACAGCGACTACAGGAGTTGGTGTATTGAAAATAAAGGCCAAAATGTAATGATAAGTTACGTAAGCTAAAATAAGACCTAAGATTGCATAAACCACGTCACCTATCCAAGTTTTTTCAATTTCTCTCCATTTTTTTACTATTTTCTTAATTTTTTTCTTACGCTCTACCATAGCTTTCTCCTCTTACTATTCCAGTAGCGATTAAATGCGCTATTCTCAAAGCTTCTGGTATATCACCTCTTGAAATACTTATATTTATAATTTTTTGTGCAACTTCGTCGTCTAAGCCAATAGCTTGATAAAAGATTTTTTTGCTCTTTTTTGTAACAAAATTTTTAATTTCACCGGCTTTTTGAACTATTTTCCATCTTTTTTCGAAATCATTGAAGTGCCTTAAACCTTTCTCAACTTTTTTCAAGTTGGGATGCTTTCTGTTTATTACTATTACAGGTAAGTTAGTCTTTCTATTTAGTTCAACTATGTCAATCAAGTTAAAGCCTCCTAAAGTTATTCCGTCTGTCATTATGACCTTGAGCTGATTTTTATGCCTCGAAGAATTTATCATTTTGATCAGTTTTTTTGTTGCATCTAGACCGTCAACCTTAACATAAGTACTCAATACGCCATCTAAAGATATACCGCCCCTAAAAACAACCCCAACAACAAGAACCTTTTTATCCTTCTTTGTAAAAGGACCATCATCAATTCCAAGAATTCTTATTTCCCTTTTTATTCTCAT
>CAYWME010000034.1:0-5876 GCA_964459585.1 uncultured archaeon
ATGAAAAAAATAATCGGAATTGTTTCAGGAAAAGGTGGTGTAGGGAAGACAACTGTAACGATAAATCTTGGAACTGCTCTTTCGAAAATTGGTTACAACCCTACCATAATTGACTGCAACATTACTACATCGCACTTAAGCTTATATTCTGGATTGAACTTAATTCCTGTCAATTTAAACGATGTTATAAGGGGTGACACTTCAATAGAAGAAGCAATTTATAGGCATCCTTTAGGATTTAATATAATTCCGGCTTCTTTGTCTGTAGAAGACCTTGTAGGAGTTGATATAGATAGATTAGGTGATATTCTTAACGAGATAGAATCTGATATAATTCTCTTAGATTCTGCCCCTGGTTTGGGCAGAGAGGCCGTCAGCGTTTTAAAACACTCGACCGACCTTCTATACATAACACTCCCACAAATGTCATCTGTTATAGATATACTTAGAGTCGAAAAAGTTTCTAAAGAATTTGATTTGAATTCTATTGGTATTGTAGTTAACATGAGAGGAAGAAGCAAATACGAGTTAAGTAAAACAGAAATAGAAGAATTTACAGGATTGGATGTTTTGGTTGAGATTCCATTTGATCATTTGATCATAAAGGGAAGTGAAACAGGAAAATCGATTTTTGAATTAAATCCATTTACAAAATCTTCGTTTAAATTTTTAGAATTGGCAGGCTTGTTGACAAATAATAGAGTGGAACTTCCAAGATTCAGAAGAGTTTATAGTTTGTTTAATAGAATTCTTGGACCAAAAATTACTTTCTAGAATCTAAAAAAATTTCTTTTTTATAATTCTTAGTTTTCTTCCAATTTTCTCAACTATTGTCTCCTCTGT
This sequence comes from uncultured archaeon, assembly GCA_964459585.1. Classification (GTDB taxonomy): domain Archaea; phylum Aenigmatarchaeota; class Aenigmatarchaeia; order CG10238-14; family EX4484-224; genus EX4484-224. The sequence continues at coordinate 844 of CAYWME010000034.1, forward strand.
ATATGGCATACCAGAGAGAAAAGCAGCCAATCTAAAGAATTCCCTACTTACTTTTGATTTTGGGTTTAACGCAACAATTGGTGCTTTCAGAGAAACGCTTCTGTTAATTTCTTTGCTATAAGGAATAGAAGCTATTACAGGCAATCCTGTCAGTTGTTCTACCTCAGCTTTACTCATTTCATGTCTTTCTCCGTATACCATATTTAGGATTATTCCAATTGGTTTAACATTCACTTCTCTTGCAAGCTCTTGAGCTCTAACTATATCTAAAACGGCTGGAACATGAGGAATTGTTACATAGATGACTTCATCTGCGCTCTTTAACCCACTCAATGCTTCCCTGCCTAGTCCTGGAGCTGAATCTACGAGAATGAAGTCATTTTGAGGAATTAGTTTTTCTATAACATTTCTGATTTTGGACATATCAACATTTTCCAAATCAGTTATAGAAAGAGAAGCGGGGATTATTTTCAATCCAGTATAATGATCTATTATAGCTTCATTTATACTGTATTCCCCTCTTAACACTTTGTTCAGAGTAATTGGAGTATAATAAATTCCAAGATAAAGACTAAGGTGTGAAGTAGTTAAATTGCAATCAACTATTGTCACTCTTCTGTTGAATTTTGTTAAAGCCACACCTAAATTTGTTGCGACGGTTGTTTTTCCTACACCACCTTTTGCAGAAAAAATCGAAATTACCCTTGTCAATTTTTCACCTTTAACAATTAAGAATTGTGAAAAGAGAAATTAAAAGTTATTTTTCTTCTTTCTCTTTTTTCTTTTCTTCAGAAGTTTCGTATCCTTGGATTTCTTCTTTTTCCTTCTTTTCTTGAGAGAAATCGAATAACCAAGAGAGAAAACCTTTAGATTTCTTCTTTCTTAAGAAAACTAATCCGCTTTCATGCTCAACTATCTCAAATCCTTTGGGTAAAGAACCAAGTGCGTTCTCTGGGCTTGGAGAAAGATAGTAAAATTTTTTCTTTCCTTTAACATACATATGTACATAATAAACGGTTCCGTCTTTTGCTTTGTATTTAAATGGACCAAACAAACCCATATTTTATATTACAAATAATCTCCTGCTTATACTTTTTTCTCTTCTATAACCTCTCTTAAAAGTTTTGGAATTTTTCTCTTTTTTCTTTTCCTGTATAAGAATAGAACAGTTATTACAATCAAAACTACTATGATTATTACAAATGGTAAATAGGCCATAGGCATGAACTTAACTATGACTAAACACTCTATTTCAATCATTGTTTGTTCTAAATACTTTCTTGTTTCATTGAGCTTGATTAGAGAGAAATCATATTCCCTTTTTTCATAATATCTTTTAGCATCATACAGAGTTTCTTTTGCCAAGCTCAATGTTTTATTTGGGAGAGTGACATCAAAACCTCTAAAATAAAAATAACTAATTCTGGGTTCAATTCTTGAAATGATATATCTGTAGCTGAGAATTAGATGGTAAATATAATCTGGCGAAATAAACTCTTTTCCTTTTAACTCAATAACGAAACTTTTTCTAGCTGAAGAATATGGGTTGTGAACTTCTAAAGTTGCATCGTAACTCCCGGGGGTAGCATTTGACGGGATGTCAAAGGAAATCATAAAAACGACAGATTGATTCACTCCCAAAACACTTACTACAGGTGGGTTTATCCTATAATTTACGAATGATGGTACAGAAAGATACGGAATTATATTTCCCAAATCTATTTCTCCCTTATTTTGGAGTGTCATATTTATCATCCCACTCTCTCCTTGATATAGCTCTATTTTATCCGGTCCGAAAAGCTCCATTTTTGTCGAAACTAAGTAATAACTTATTTTAGGGACCTCTATGGGAGTAGGCGTAGTATATCTTGTAAGGGTTATTGGAAAGATTTTAACATAAAACAGTCCCCAAGCTTCTATAACTTTTGAATCATAGGGAACTTTTACTCGTATGTAAAACGTTCCTTCTTTTGACGGATAGTATTTTATTTTGAAAGTGTGTTTATAGCCGCCTTCCAAATAGACAGGAAAGTCGATGTAAGACGCTTCTGGTACGAGCGAACCATTTGAATAATAAAAAATATCTATGAAAATTTGTGCGGTAACAGGAATCGAACCAACATTCATTATAGTAACGCTTACATTTTGGGATTGCTCTATGTCTATTGTCCCATTATAAATAAAGGAAATTATCTTAAGTTCTTTTTTTTCTTCGATTGCAATATTTATGAAGGGTCCACCACTAGAAGAGATCATTCCAGTATACTTATTTAAAAAGAAAAATAAAGTAATCGATAAAAATAAGAAAAATAGATGTTTTTTCATAGAATAATTTTATGATGAAATTCATAAATTCCTTTTGAAAAAATTTAAAAGAAAATTTAAAACACCTTTTCTTTTGTAATAGGGCATCCCAGAAACAAACGAAGCTAATTGATAAAAATTCTCCGAGATTTTGCCATCTGGGTACAGCAATAAAAACGGTGTTCTTCTATTTGTTGTTTCAATAAACCTATCATCTTCAGGAATTCTTCCTATTATAGGTATGCCGGTAAAACTTTCTATTTTTTCTAAAGGGATTTCATATTTTTTGTTTCTGATCTTATTTAAGACTATTCCCAAAACCTTTTTTCTTGGGTCAATGAGATTCACAAATCTTATAACCTTCACAGCATCTACTATCGAGGCAACGGTGGGGTTAGCTACGACTATTATTTCATCACTTAGTTTTATGGTCATAATTGCCTCCCTTCCTAGTCCTGGAGCTGAATCTAAAACTACAAAATCCGAATCTGAGAATTTTTCTTTTATTTTTGTTTTCAAATCATCTATATTGACCTCAGCTATTTCTTCTAACTGAATTGAAGAAGGGATTATGGATAATCCCGTGTAATGTTTGTATATAACATCATTAAAGTCACACTCTCCCCTCAAAAATGTATTTAGGGTTTTTTCAACATTGAAAAGGTTAAAGAACAGACCTAAATGAGCTGTTGTAAAATTGCAGTCTATTAACACAGTAGAATTTCCTAGTTTTTGTAGGGCAATTGAAAAATTTGTTGCGACGGTTGTCTTCCCTACACCACCTTTTGCAGAAACAATACCTACAATTCTCAAGATTCAAGCCACCTCTCTATTTTTATAAGTTCTGTCTCTATTTCTTTTTTGGTAGGTTTTCTTTTAATTGGTTTCGAATTTAAATATTCTATTACTTCTTCGAGTTTGTAGGAAAGATCTAGAAGTTTTTTCTTTTTATGCTTTAAAATTCCTGCTAAACCAAATGATGTTATGCCAAAAAGGAAAATCAAAAATATATTATAATCTATTCTAAAATCTGACATGTTTGGTATTTGAATATTAAAAGCAAGTCCTGTTGGTTTTGCTCTTTCATTTTTTTCAATTGGTTCTGTTATCGTAAACCCAAAATCGTTTGAATAGGAAATGTACGGATTTTTAATTATAATCTTTCCAGAAGAGGTGCCTGTAATCGAGTTTGCGGGAACATTGAAAAATATAATGATCGTCTTTTTTTCACCGACTTCTATTTTATCTATTTTTTGTTCGAATAAATAGTAATATGACTGTGGTATTCCAACTATTTCTATAGTTAAGTTATACAAATCTGTTTGACCTGTATTTATTATCGAAAAATTTAGTGTTTGATTCGACCCTAACTCAACCCTTATAGTTCTGGGAAAATTGACAGACAGTTCTTTGCTTTTCTCAACAATTAGACTAGATTCAAAATAACCATCAATAAACGGAACTTTTTCCACACTAACATTAAATGTGAAATTTCCTTCTCTTTTAAAAGTTAATGAAAACTCAAAAATACCATCTGCGTTGGTTTTTGTTGTTTTTATGTCTCCGTTATCTATTTTTAAAACAACAGAAGCGTTAACTACTGGATTTCCACCGTTGTCTTTAGCAGAACATTGTAGAGAGGTCGATTCATTTAAAGCAACTTTCGTTTTTTCTAGATAACATGCAACATTGATTTTGTTTCTGGTCCCAATAATATACACTGGTATTTTGTAAGTAGTTGTATTAATAAAGTTTCTGACTTTGTCCTGAGTAAAATCAATGACCTCCAAATTTTTGTTACAAGTTTCGTCTTCAAGGCTCCAAGAATCACATTCAAAAACTACTATCTTTGATTCATCATCAACTCTAGAGTCATCATAATTTAGTTTAACCTGGGCTTTGTAGAACGATATATCTAGATCGAATATAAACACAGAAATGGTTTTCAGTCCTGTTATCTTCGCATTTTTAAAATATCTATATTTTATCGGATCATTAAAACTCTTTATGTTAACATCTCTTAGAATCAATGTTGATTGAGGGAACATAATTGAAAGATTGTAAACTCCTGGAACTATTTCGCCTTTGTAGTTTCCTTTTGAGTCTGTCACAAATCTATATCTTTCTTTTCCATTTTTCCAAAACGATATAATAGTGTATATTGGGTTTTCAGAATCGTCAATGATTTGACCAAACACGGGAACAACATAAAAAATTTTTGAAGTTGCTTTGTATTGGATACCCATAAAGTCCAATGTTAATGTTAATGTATACTCTCCTGGAGGCAGATCTGGCGCCACAAATTTTAGTTTATACGAGCTTGTCAATTTTTGTAAATCTTTTATTGGAATTTCTTTGCTTCCAATCTCCAAATTTAAAGAGTCTTTAGATATATCCAGAAAACTTCCTTTATAATTTGCTGTAAACATAACTGTTATTGTTTCGTCTTTTTTTACGTTTTCATTATCTATTCCAGTTATTAAAAATTCCATGTTTTTTCTGACGTGAATTATTGTATAGTTAGAAACCTCCGACCTATCAAAAAACGCTGTTATGTTTATTAAATGATCACCAGGAGCTATGTGATCTATCAATATACGCCAAGCTTTTTCTTTCGAATCAAACAGAGGAATTAAGCTTAGATTTGCCGGCTTATTGTCGATGGCGATATTAAAACTAATGGACGTGCTATTTACTATTTCTTCGTTTTTCTTAACTTTGAAAAAAAT
>CAYWME010000035.1:0-5696 GCA_964459585.1 uncultured archaeon
AAAAAATAAGAGTTTTTGTTGAGAAAAGAAGATATGGAAAGCCAACTACTGTTATAGAAGGAATTACAGATAAACCCAAAGAAGTTCTATCGAGCTTAAAAGCGAAATTGGGTTGTGGCGGTACGTATAAAGACAACCATCTTGAGTTGCAGGGTGATCATAGAAAAAAGATTAAAAGTCTTCTTGTAGAAATGGGTTACATAGAAGATCAAATAGAGGTAGTTTAATGACAATAACTCCAAAGAACATAGTTAGACACGAACTTATAGGTTTGTCTGTGTATATAAAATCTTCTTCAAATCCCAATCTGAAGAAAGTAAAAGGAAGAGTTGTTGACGAAACCTTTCATATGCTGATTATAGAGAACGAAAAAGGCGAAGAAAAAAAAATTCCAAAAAAAGAATGTGTGTTTGTTTTTACTCTACCAGACAAAACGAAGGTAGAGGTAGATGGCAAACTCTTGGTCGGCAGACCAGAAGATAGGATAAAAAAAAAGCTTCAAAGATGGTAATTTTACGTTTATAAACTTCTATGGAATAAAATATGATATTTGGTGAATGTCATGGCAGCTCACAAAAACATAGGAATTGATTGGGTAAAACCACCCAAAGATACTTGTAATGATCCGAAATGCCCTTGGCATGGACATACCAAAATAAGGGGAAAAATACTTAAAGGTACGGTTGTTAGTACAAGACCAAACAAAACAGCTATAGTTAGAATTGATTATCTTCATTATGTTCCAAAATATGAAAGATATGAAAGACGAAGAAGTAAAATTGCTGCTCATAATCCTGAGTGCGTGAAAGCTAAAGAAGGTGATGTTGTTATTGTTGGTGAGACAAGACCTCTTAGCAAAACAAAACATTTTGTGGTATTGGAGGTTAGAGAGAAATGAAAGCTGTGAGTGCTAGAGTTACAAAGGCGTTAAACGTTGGAAGCTATATAGTTTGTGCAGATAACAGTGGTGCTAAATTACTGCAAATAATTTCTGTTAAAGGATATAAGGGTGTAAGAGGGAGAATTCCTAGAGCGGGAGTAGGGGACTTGGTTAAAGTAAGTGTTAAGGAAGGCGATGTGAAAATAAGAAAACAGGTGGTCACTGCTTTAATAATAAGACAGAAGAAAGAATACAGAAGGAGAGAAGGTATAAGAATCTGTTTTGAGGATAATGCTGCAATTCTGATGACAGATGAAGGTGAACCGAAAGGCACTGCTATAAAAGGACCTGTAGCGAGAGAAGCAGTTGAAAGGTTTACTTCTGTTGGAAAAATCGCGTCAATGGTGATTTGATGAAAAGACCAAAATCAAAGAAGCCAAGAAAACAAAGAAAGTTTTTGTATAATGCTCCACTTCATGTGAGAAGAAAGATGATGTCTGCGCCTCTTTCTAAAGAGTTGAGAGAAAAATACAACAGAAGAAATTTCCCATTAAGAAAAGGAGATGAGGTCGAGGTTATGAGAGGGAAGTTCAGAGGTAAGAAAGGAAAGGTGGTCGAGGTTGACATGAAAAACTTCAGGATATTCATAGATGGAATCACAACGAAAAAATCGACTGGTGAATTAGTAAGAGTTCCTATACATCCTTCTAAGGTTAGGATAGTGAATTTAAATCTTGATGATAAAAAGAGAGTAATGGCGCTTGAGAGAAAGGTGGTAGAAAGTGGTTAAGAGAAAACTTAAAAGATTATTGGTTCCGTCCTTCTGGAAAATAAGGAAGAAACAGTTTACATGGGTAGTTTCTCCTTCACCAGGTCCTCACAAAAAGCTAGAGTGCATTCCATTGTTAGTGTTAATACGGGATTTACTTAATCTCGTCGATACAGGAAGAGAAGCAAAATCCATAATTAAAAAAGGCGAGATCTTAGTAGATGGGAGAAAAAGAAGAGACCATGGTTATCCATTGGGTCTTTTTGATGTAGTTTATGTTCCTAGAATAGATGAGGCTTACAGAATAGTTGCAACTAAAAATGGTTTGGCCGTCGTGAAAGTAGATAAGAAGGAAAAAGACTTGAAGATTTTGAAAATAGAGAACAAACATTTGATCAAAAAAGGTAAGGTACAACTTAACTTACATGATGGAAAAAATATACTCGTCAAAGACGGTTCTAAATTCAAAACAGGTGATTCTATTTTAGTAAAATTACCTTCTTTAGAAATTGTTAAACATCTCCCTCTTGAAAAAGGTATGCTTGGAATTGCGATAAAGGGAAAAAACGCTGGAAAAATTGGAAAGGTTGTTAATATATTTCCTGGAAAGTTCAAGGTAAAACCAAAAGTTGTTTTAAACATAGATGGAAAAGATTCTGAGGTGTTTAAAGAATATTTATTCATAGTAGGAAAAGAGGCACCAGAAATCACGGTGGTAGCATGAATCATCCCATGAAAAGAATTTCAATCGATAAAATAGTTTTGAATATTGGTTGTGCTGGTGATATGGATAAAATTGAAAAAGCAAAAAAACTCTTGAAAATTCTTACTGGTAAAAAACCAGTAATTACCAAATCAAGAAAAAGATCAACGTTTGGAATAGCTAAAGGAAAACCAGTGGGAGTCAAAGTGACCTTGAGAAAAAAAGACGCTGAAGAATTTTTCAAAAGAGTCATGGAGGCAATCAGTCATAAAATTAAAGCGTCTCAAATTGACGATGAAGGAAATATAGGAATAGGCATTAAAGAATACATAGAGTTACCAGGAGTGAAATACATGCATGAAATTGGTATGATAGGCATGGATGTGGTAATAAAATTAAAAAGACCTGGTTTTAGAATTAGATATAGGAGGGTTCAAAAAAGAAAAATACCTAAATCACATAGGATTTCAAGAGAAGATGTAATTGAATGGTTTAAGCAACAAGGAGTTGAGGTGATTGAGGATGCCGCATAAACACGGAAAAGGTCTTCATAAATGTTCGAGATGTGGATCAAAAAGAGGAGTCATAAGAAAGTACGGACTTTATTACTGTAGAAAGTGTTTTAGGGAAATTGCAAAAGATTTAGGATTTAAAAAATATTGATATTATGATACCATTTTTAGTTGCGTTGATAGGTTCTTCTATAGCAGCTATATGGGATTTGAAAACAACGGAGATTCCTGATATAATTCCGCATTTGATGATATTTTTTGCCATTGTGTACTATGTTTTTATAGGATATGCAAGTGGAAGCTTTTTTTTGTTGAGTGAGAGTTTAAAATATGGGTTTTTACTTTTGTTTTCTGGATTTGGGTTATACTTTCTTGGTCAATGGGGTGGTGGTGATGCCAAGCTGTTGTCTGCTATTTCCTTTTTAATGCCAATTAATTTTTTTGGGAAAAACTTCTTTCCGTTTCCACTTGTTTTTACCTTTAATTTGTTTGTGATAGGAACTGTTTATATAGTTGTTTATGCGTTCGTTTTTTCTCTAAAGAAAAGAGAATTGTGGAAATTTTTTATGAAAGAGATTAGAAAATCGTTTAAGAACATAGTTGTGTCATCAGCATTGACTTTTGTTTTATTAAGTGCAATAGGTTTGTCATTTCTTCAATATCTCTTGTGTTTGGAATTTGTCATATTGACTTCTCTTATAGCCTCTGTTTTTACTGTGTTCATGTTTTTAATTATGATATTTTTAAGAGTAGTAGAACGATATGGTTTCAGAAAAAAAATAAAGCTAAAAGATTTGAAAGTTGGTGATGTGCTCTTAAATAGCAAAGTTTGGGAGGGCGTAACAAAGTCAAAAATAAGAGAATTGAAAAAAACCGGAAAAAGATATGTTTGGATAAAAGAAGGTGTTAGATTTGGAGGGGCTTTCCCAATTGCGTTGATATTTTCTGTGTTTTATGGTGAGTTTTTATTTTCACTGATCTTTGCATTTTGATTTTTTAAAACCAAAGCTTTAGAGAGTATGTCACCACTTGATATCATCTCTAGGTTCAAGTTTCTTAAAATCCGTGTATTTGTGCAAAGCCTTTGGGATTTTTACAGTCCCATCTCTTTGTTGGAATTGCTCTATAATTGCTATCATAGTTCTGCTTGTAGCTAATGCTGTGTTATTAAGCGTATGGACAAACCCCTTTATAGGTGCTCCTTCTTTTTCTCTGTACCTTATGTTTAATCTTCTTGCTTGATAGTCAGTACAATTCGAATTCGAAGCTACCTCTCTGAATTTACCATCGGCCATCCAAACTTCTGTGTCATATTTCTTTGCAGCTACTATACCTATATCGCCTGTGCATACATTAACGACCCTATAATGAATACCAAGAATTTGAAGCATTTTTTCAGTGTTTTGTTGTAATTTTTCATGCCAATCCCAGCTATCTTCTGGTAAACAGAAGACAAACTGCTCGATTTTATTAAAGTGATGCATTCTGAAGAGACCTTTAGTGTATTTACCGTGAGCACCAACTTCTTTTCTAAAACATGGGCTTATGCCAGTCAATAAAATTGGTAGGTCTTCTTGGTTTAAAACCTCATTGGCGAACATGGCAACCATAGGATGTTCACTAGTTGCAATTAGATGGAGATTTTCACCTTCGATTTTGTATAGCTGATCATCGAAATCCTCTAAGCTAGTAACACCTTCATAATATTCTCTTCTCATCATAAAAGGCGGCTCTATTAAGTTAAAACCTTGCTTTCTCATGAAATCTATAGCAAATCTTTGTAGCGCGTGGTCTAAAATTGCTAGTTCTTCTTTTAAATAGAAAAACCCACGCCCAGCTATTTTGGCTGCTCTTTCAGGATCAATTAAGCCCAAGTTTTTTAAAATGGCAAGATGATCCTTTGGCTCGAAATCAAATTTTGGAGGTGATCCCCATCTTCTTATTTCAACATTATCGTTTTCATCTTTTCCGTATGGAACACTCTCATGGAGTAAATTTGGAATCCTAAGCAGTATATATCTTCTTTCGGTTTCTAATTTTTGTTGGTTGCTTTCTAGCTGTTTTATTTGTTCAACTATTTTATTAGCTTTACTTATCAATTCTTGGACACTTTCTCCTTCTTTTTTTCTTTTGGCGATTTCGGCTGTAATTCTGTTTCTCTCAGATCTAAAGGAATTTAATTCTTTTGTTGTTTTTCTCCATTCCTCATCAACTTTGATTACTTTATCTAGCAAACTCAAAACTTCTGGATCTCTCCTTTTTGAGAGATTTTCTCTAACAAGATTTGGTTTTTCTCTGATCAGATTTATATCTATCACTAGAGATCACCTCCTTTTATTTTCTTTAGAAAATTGAATAGGAATAAGTTAAGAAGTTCGATTAAAAGGATTGGTATGGCATCACCATCACTTAAATTAGTTTTGAAGTATGTAGATTTAAATTTTTTGCCCATCAGTAGATATTTACAATGGCAAGTAAAAAAACAGAGCTTTCAAGGGATATGTTATCAACAATTAAAGATCGATTGGAAGAAGAATTGTATGGATGTCCAAAAAACTGTTTAGATATTATAAAGGAAATTATTCAAATTGTAGAGAAAGTTAAGGAATGGGACAAAAAAAAGATACTCTTGTTGCTAAAGTGGGGAAGTATACAATAAAGATAACGCCAGATTCGAGCATAGATTTTCTTCTAAGCGTTGTTAAAGGAAACAATGAAATGTATTTAGAGATATTTCAATACAAGTCGAGACTTTGGGTGGCAGTGGGTGGAGGTTGTGAAATATTAAAATACGAATTTCAGAAACTTACAAAAATTAAAATACGAATTTCA
>CAYWME010000036.1:0-5665 GCA_964459585.1 uncultured archaeon
AGGCGGAGAAATAAAACATGGAACTATAGCCCTGATAGAAAATGATACACCTTGCATAGCCTTTGTTGGTGAAAACGAAGACGAGATTTTATCAAATGCAATGGAGTTGAAAAGCAGAGGGGGATATATAATTGGAGTAAGTAGCAAAAACAGTGAAATTTTTGATATATGGATAAAAGTTCCAGAAGACGGGATGGGAAATTTGATTTATTATATAATTCCTATGCAACTTCTAGCTTATTATTTGGCTACATTGAGAGGCTTAGATCCAGATAAACCAAGAAACCTAGCAAAAAGCGTTACAGTTAAATAAAAAATTCAAAAAAAGTGAATTAAAATGAATCCTAATATTTTTCGTGCTTATGATATAAGAGGAGTTTACGGTAAAGATTTTGATTTCATTTCAATGGCCAAAATAGGTTTTGCAATTGGCAAGATATACGAGGGAAAAAATTTTGTCGTTGGAAACGATATAAGAAAATCTAGTGAAGTTTTGGCTACTTCTTTGATTTCTGGACTTTTAGCTGCTGGCGCTAGTGTAACTTATGTTGGTGTTACAAACATAGGTGCTACTTTCTTTGCAGGTCTTAAAATGAGAAAGGATATATCACTATATATCACAGCATCTCATTTACCTCCGAAGTGGAATGGTTTGAAACTTTATTATGGAAACGGACTACCTTTTTCAACAAGAGAGATAAAAAAAATAAAAGAGTTTGTTTTTAGAAAAAATTTTAAGGTACCGTCATTAGCAAGTTTAAAAAGTTTAGAGATAACAGATTTAAAAAACGAATATATCAAATATCTTTTAAGCAAGTTTAAGCTAGAGAATAAATTAAAAATAGTAATAGATTGCGGTAATGGCTCAATGAGTTTGGTCGCTCCAGAAATTTTTAAAAGATTAGGTGCAAGAGTAATAGAAGTGTTTTGTGGAATTGACCCGTTTTTTAAAAAGAGAGAAAGTGACCCAGCACCAGAGAACATAAAAACACTCATAAGAACGGTAAAAAAAGAAAAAGCTGACATGGGGGTAGCTTTTGATGGTGACGGTGATAGAGTAACTCTAGTAGATGAAGAGGGCAGAGTTCTTACAGGCAATGAAATAGGAATAATTTTGGGGAAAGAGCTTCTTAAAAAAAAGAAAGGTAAAGTAATAACAACAGTTGCTTGTTCAATGGCTATAAAGGAAGTCTTGGAGAATTTGGGTGGTAAAGTTATGGCCACGCCAGTTGGTCATGCATTTGTTGGAAGGTATTGCATAAAACAAAAAGCGGTTTTGGGGATCGAAGAGAGTGGACATATGTATATTCCTTCTTATTTTCCTTTCAATGATGGTATTTTACCATCATTAGTAATAGCTCAAATTATTTCAAAAACCGGAAGAAGACTTTCAGAACTAGAAAAAGACATACCAAGATATCCATTCGAAGAAATTGTGTTTGATTGTCCAGATGAAAGAAAATTCAAGATCATTGAGAAAATAAAGAAAAGAATAATTAGAGAAAAAAAATATAAAAAGTTGCAAACAATAGATGGAGTAAAAGTGATTTTTGATAATGGATGGGCTTTGATAAGAGCTTCTAACACATCTCCAGTTATAAGATTATATGTAGAAGCTAAAACAGAAAACGAATTTAAAAAACTCAAACAAAAATATACGAGAATTTTAAAGGAGGAAATAAGTAAATGAAAGCGGTTTTTCTTTGTGGTGGAATTGGAAAAAGAATGTTTCCTATAACAAGGGATAAGTCTTTGCTAAGGTTCTTAGGGAAAACTTTGCTTGAACACCAAATTAATATGATGAAGGATAAATTTGAGGAATTTGTTTTTATCTGCAATAATTTTAACAAAAACGAAATAGAAGAGATATGTAAAAAAACGGGAATAAAATACGAGATAGCAATTCAAAAAAAACCATTGGGAATAGCTGATGCAATACTATCTGCCAAAGAATTTATTGACGGAGAAATTTTAATTGCTAGTCCAGACGATATAGTAGAGCCTAAAGCAATAGATATATTGCTCGAAGAATCAAAGAAATCAAACGAAAATTCTTACATACTTGGATACAAAGTTACTTCGTATTTTCCAGGAGGATATCTAATTGTCAACGAAAAAAACCAATTATTGGACATAAAAGAAAAACCAGGTGAAGGAAACGAACCAAGCAATTTTGTAAACATTGTTTATCATATTCATAAAGATGTAAAAACACTGATAAAGTATCTTGAGACCACAAAAAGCAAAGCTGATGACATTTATGAACTATCACTTAAAAAAATGTCTCGAGATGGAAACAAAATTAAAGTTGTCATGTATGATGGCTTTTGGTCTGCTATAAAATTTCCATGGGATATATTCAAAGTCGTTAGATATTTTCTTGATAAATCGGAAACAAAAATATCGCCTAGTGCAACTATATCAGAAAAATCATCGATAGAAGGGAAAGTCATAATAGAAGATGGAGTGAAAGTCTTAGAGGATGCTACAATAAAAGGACCTTGCTATATAGGAAAAAATACAATAGTTGGAACAGGTGCTCTAGTAAGAGATTATTCTCATATGGGTGATAATTGCATAATCGGCTACAAAACAGAAATAAAAAATTCTTATATAGAGGACAATTGTACTTTTCACTCCAATTTTATAGGCGATAGTATTATAAGTGAAAATTGCTCTTTTGGAGCAGGAAGTATCACAGCCAACTTTAGATTTGACGAAAAAAACGTGAAAGTAAAAGTAAAAAACGAAAGAAAAGATACGAAACTAAAGAAGTTTGGTGTTATTATGGGAAAAAATTGTAAAGTAGGAGTTAATTCATCTCTCATGCCTGGTGTTAAGATAGGGCCATATAGCATAGTTGGCCCTCATGTGATACTCTATAAAGATTTAGCTCCTGGAAAAAAAATTCTAGTTAGTCAAACTCACAGAGAGAAAGTAGTTGAAATAGAAGACCAAAAACTGTTAGAATTGAAAAAAATTTTAGGTTACTAAACCAATTGATATTTGATGACTATAAACTACAAAGAATTGGATTTAAAGGCCGGAATAGAAATTCATCAAAGATTGAATACAAAAACCAAGCTCTTTTGTAGATGTGAAGCAAAGATTCAAGACATAAAACCAAAAAAGAAAATAACTCGAAAGCAACACCCAGTTTTAAGTGAATTGGGGGAAAAGGACATAGCTACTGAGTACGAATTCTTAAGAGACAGGGAGTTTGTTTATTTATTATATCCTAATGTTTGTGAGGTAGAAATAGACGAAGCGCCACCTTTGCCTCTAAATGAAGAGGCTTTGAAAATTGGATTACTTATATGCAGAATCTTCAATTGTAAAATTCCAGATGAAATACACATAATGAGAAAAATAATAACAGACGGCTCGAACCCAACTTCTTTTCAAAGAACAGCAATAATAGGATTTGACGGATATCTGAACTATAAAGGAAAAAAAATAAAGATAAAAGAAATAAATCTCGAAGAAGAATCAGCTGGTTTAGTTAAAGAGGAAAAGAATAAAGTTTACTTTAGATTGGATAGATTGGGAATTCCATTGGTTGAAATAAGCACAGGTTTGCTTTCTGGGTTTTCTCCAAAAGAAATACAAGAGATCGCTTTTTTAATAGGAATGAATTTGAGACTTACAAAAAAAGTTCAGAGAGGAATTGGAAGCATAAGACAAGACGTCAACGTTTCAATAAAAAATGGAGCTAGAGTTGAAATAAAAGGGCTTCAGAGAATTGAAGATATACCAAAAGTAATAGATTTAGAAATTGAAAGACAATTGAAGCTCAAAAAAATAAGAGCAGAAATACTCAGAAAGGGGAAGAAAATTCAATTGAAAGTTTTTGATTTTACTGATTTCTTCAAGAATTCAAACTCTCAACTGATAAGAAAGATTTTGACAACGAAGAGAATATACGGGTTTGTATTGCCTGGGTTTGCTGGTTTTTTGAATGAAAAAATTTCTGGTGAAAAAACACTTGGAAAAGAAATAGCAGACTATGCTAAAGCCTTTGGGCTGGGGGGCATAATTCATTCTGATGAAGATTTAAACAAATATGGGTTAACAGAGGAATTCAAAACACTAAGAGAAAAGATCGGATTGAGAGATGACGATGCACTTATAATTATTGGCGAGCACGATGGAAAAATCTCTAGGTTTATATTAGAAAAAATCAAAAGGTTTGTTGAAAATGGTTTGGAAGAAGAAACAAGAGCCGTTAATGAAGACTGTACAACTAGATTTTTGAGGCCACTGCCTGGTTCTGCTAGGCTATATCCGGAAACAGACATACCACCAATAAAGATTACAAAGGAGATCCTTATGGAGATCAAGAAACAGAAAATTCTCAGTTTCGAAGAGAAAATAAAAAATTTAGAAAAAATGGGCTTGAAGGAAGAAATAGCATTACAACTTTTGAAGTCCAATTATTTAGAAATCTTTGAGAATATAATTGATAAATTTAAATTAAATCCGAAATTGGTTGCAACGTTTTTCACAAATATTTTAAAAGATGTGAAAAGAGAAGGCTTTGATATAGAAAACCTAAGCAACGAAAAAATTTTAGAGATCTTTAATTTTCTGTCTAGAAAAAAACTTGCAAAAGAAGCTTTGAAGGATGTGGTAATATACCTAATCAAGAATCCAAATAAAGGAGTCAAAAATGCCATAGATGATTTAGGTTTATCAATTTCGTTAGAAGAAGCAGAAAAAACAATTAAAGAAATTATAGATCAGTTTAAGCACCTAAGAAAAGAAAAAATATTTGGCATAGTTATGTCGAAGTTAAGAGGAAAACTAGAAGTTCAAAAAATAAAGGAAATTTTCAACAAACTTTACCAAAAAGAAAGTTAGAAGAGATTTCCGTTATTTTTACATTGACAAACTTTCCTAATAATTTCTCTTTTGACTTTATGACAATTGGTTTATATGCAAAATTTCTTCCTATCCAATCGTTTTTCTGTTTTCCAGTTTCATCTATCAATACCTTACCACGCCAGTTCTTCCATTTTTTATTTTGTTCAAAGCTTAACTCTCTGATCAACTCATAGAGTTTCTTGCTTCTTTCGTTGACTGTGTTTGGATCTAAACGCTTCAATTTTGAAGCTTCTGTCATGGGCCTAGGGCCAAATTTAGACAAATTTACAATATCTGGTTTTATTTTTTTCAAAACTCTTACTGTTTTATTGAAATCCTCTTCTGTTTCTGTTGGATATCCGACAATCACATCAGTGGAGATTGTTATTTTCTTAAAAATCTTTTTGAATTTTTTAACAATTTTCATAAAGTCTTTT
Organism: uncultured archaeon; assembly: GCA_964459585.1. Taxonomy (GTDB): domain Archaea; phylum Aenigmatarchaeota; class Aenigmatarchaeia; order CG10238-14; family EX4484-224; genus EX4484-224. The sequence goes on from CAYWME010000036.1 coordinate 5,301, forward strand.
ACCGTATATCCTCTTTTCATGTGATTCAAAACTTTATCGCTTCCAGACTGTATGGGAATGTGAACAAACTTAAATATTTTGTTGCTTTTGTAAACGTCGATTAGCTCATCTATAAAACTTTTCAAAAAAGCAGGATTCATCATCCCAACTCTTATTTTGAAATTCCCTTTTACTTTTGTTATTTTTTTTAGAAGTGTTGGGAGATTAGAACCAACGTCTAAACCGTAAACAGCATTGTCTTGTGAGGTTATCCAAATTTCTTTCTTACCTTTTTTTACAAACTTTTCAACTTCTTTGATTATCAGATTTTCTGGATAGCTTTTCAATTTGCCTCGTGCAAACTTTACAATACAATAAGAGCAATT
>CAYWME010000037.1:0-5660 GCA_964459585.1 uncultured archaeon
AGATTTTTCAACTGGCGCTATAAAGACTTCCCCCGCTGGTAAATTTCCAACTTGCCCTTCTTTAATTTCACCATCATCTTTTTTCCATTTTCTGTCTCTCACAGAAAAATAAATTGATGTTCCGTTTTTCGATTTAACTTCTATGAAGTTTGCTTCTTGTAAAGTGTCGAACATCCTTCTAACATCATCTTTTACTTTTTTGTAATCAGCTGTTAATCCGCCTTTTTTTAGACTAAATTCGTCTATGCCTGGCATAGAAGCTATTCTAGCGCCGTTTTGACAGGCAACTTTCGTAGCTTTTGTATGTGTGATTGAATAATAAGTAGGAGCTATAACAACATCACTAGCTCTCATAGCTCTTGCAACATGAAAAGGAACCTCTTCACCATCTCTAGTTCTCGGTTCCATTATCATCAGAGCAGTTTCTAAGTTTACCTCTCTACACGCTTTGTAAAAAAACTGGCCTATCTTTAGCATTTTCCTGTCAGTTAGAACAAGAACGTTTTCTAGTGGTTTTATATTAAGAAGATTTACTAGAATATTTCTTATAGAAACTTTCATACTTATTAAAAGATTGTTTCTAAATTTATTTGTTTCTAAAAAAGAACCTTTTGCAATTCACCTAACAACGGACAAAAAGTTAAAAATTAAAATCCAAGAAGATGTATGCTATTGCACCTAAGACAAAGCCTATGAAAATAAATTTAAAGAACAAAGAAGCTAGTTTTTCTGAAGGATGAATCAAAGTTATGAAGAAGATTGTCCCACAAAAAACCAAATAGTAATTTATCAAGGTGTTAAAATTACCGAATACCAAAGCAAGTAAAGACATAATCAATGCAAAAAAAGATGCTGATCTTTTTCCAAAAACAACAGCGAAAGTCTTCACCTTTATTTTTTTATCTACGCTGTAATCCATAACCGTACTGAAGGAATGTATCCCCGCAACAAATAAAGTAATTAACAGCCATTTCAATGAAAAAGCGAAAATGGAACCTCCAAAACTATGACCTAAAAGGAATGGAGCTAGAAAGTAAATTATTCCATTTGAAATAGAATCTAGGGGTGGTCTTTCCTTGAATCTTAATGGAGGTGCCGAATAAAAATATCCAAAAAACAATAACATGCTCATTGATATTATGTTTGTTAGATTCATGGTAATGAGAGAGCTTAACGCAAGTAAAAACATCATGAAAAAGACAGATTTTTTTACAAACTCGTGATATTTCGGTTTTAATACAATCCCCTCTATTTTTTTCTTTCTTGGATTCACTCTATCGGATTCATAATCATATATGTCATTAATGCCATAACCAGCTAAACAAAGAGGAAATGAAAGCATTAACAGCTGGAATATTGAAAAAAAGTTTAACTGAGCGTTAGAAGAATGGAGTCCAGCTAAAAAAACTAATGGAGCAACTATCCAGCCAATTGGTCTACTTATTTTTATCAATAGAAAGATTTTTTTCTTCATCAATTAGTTTTATTTGAAACCCAAATTAATTGATTAATCTATTGTCAAGCATAAACACATAAATCGAAGAAACCCTAAATTAAATGGATGATTAGAATAGAATTTTTAGGGGCAATGGCATGCGTTGGGGCTAGCGGAGTCCTCATAGACACTGGTAGAGAAAAACTAGTTCTAGATTATGGAACGAAAGTAAGAGAAATCCCACCAAAATTCCCCATCGAAGTAAAAGGTTCCATAGACGCGATTTTACTTTCTCACTCTCATTTAGATCATTGTGGAGGTTTGCCAACTTTTTTTTCTAGAGGAAACGACATACCAATCTACTCTATAGACGTTACAAGGCCCCTTACTGAGCTCTTGTTGAAAGATTCGATAAAAATAAGCAGGGAAGAGGGCGTAGAGCTTCCTTTTAACGAAAAAGATGTTAAAAGAACCATTAAACACTTTAAAAACGTCGAGTTCAGAAAAAAATTCAAAATCCATAATGCTAGTGTAACCTTTTATGATGCTGGTCATATTCCGGGTTCTGCTCAAATATACCTTAATCTACAAGAGAAAACAGTTCTCTATACAGGCGATTTAAACACGCTCAATACTCGATTGATGAAGAAAGCTGACACAAAACTTCCACCAGTAGATATACTCATAACAGAAAGTACTTACTCTGATAGAGATCATCTAAATAGGAAAGAACAAGAAAAAGCGTTCGTTGACATGATAGACGAAACGATTTCTAAGAACGGAGTTGCTCTCGTAGCTTCTTTCGCGGTAGGGAGAGCTCAGGAGATTATGATACTTCTTGACAAATACAAGATAGGATATCCCATATACTTAGATGGGATGGCAAAAAAAGCAACAAACATAATAAATTCCTATCCATCTAGGATAAAGGACTTAAAGAGTTTGGATAAAGCTCTGAAGAACGTTGAATATGTAAAGGGAAGCAAGACCAGAAAGAAAATAATAAAAGAACCTTCAGTGATTGTAACCACAAGCGGCATGCTAAATGGGGGTCCGATAATATGGTACATCAAGAAATTACATAAAGATCCTAGATCTAGTTTAATTCTTACTGGATGGCAAGTTGAGGGAACACCTGGAAGGATTCTGCTTGAAACAGGAAGATATATCAACGAAGATGAGGGTTTGAATCTAGATATTAAAATGAAGGTCAGAAGGTTTGATTTTTCTGCTCATTTAGGTAGAAGCCAGTTGTTTGAATATATCGAAAAGGTTAGTCCGGAAAAGATTTTCTGCATTCATGGCGATCATACAGAGGAGTTTGCGGCTGAACTAAAAGAGAGAGGCTTCAATGCGGTAGCACCTATAGCAAATAACAGGATTTTTGAAGTCTAAAAAAGTTATAGATAAAAGTAAGAAATTGTTTATAACACTTTCTTTTAACATTTGTAGTTACTAGTCAACAGTAACATTTAAATATTATTCACTACAAGATAGTAACATGGAAAAAGCAGAAAAATTAAGGATTTGTCTTTCGAACTATGAAAAATGGAAAAAGTTAGCTATGCAAGCAAGGTCATTGGAGGATGCTAAAAAGTTTATGAAAAGAGCATTTTTTTGGATAGAATTGCAATCAGCGTTTTCTTTTTTGGAAAATGTAGAAAGAATTAACGATGAATCTGTTAGGAAGAAAATAATCTTAGCTAAATCCAATTTGATTAAAAAATTAAGCGATTATGCTAAGCAATTACTTGATGAATTCTAATTAACTTTTTTTGATTGGGAATCAATATATTATATATGAAGATTGGTGCTAAGTCTGTTGTCTTTTTGCTGATCAATGGCCTTGCTGATATACCTCTCAAGAAGTCTACGCCGCTCTCAAAGGCTAGAACGCCTAATTTAGACGGCCTTGCGAAAAAAGGAATTACAGGGGAATTGAGCTTATTGCCTAAAAATCTTCCTGCGTTAGACGAATATACTGATGTAAGTATACTTGGGTATGATTTGAGACGGTATAAATTTAAACGAGGAGTTCTAGATGCTATAGCGATGAATATACCTTTTAAGTCTGGTGATCTAGCGTGGAGTTGTTGCTTTGCGAGTATAGATGAAAAGGGAAATATAATTGATAGAAGAGCTAGTTGGAATGATTATGGCTTGGATGATATTACCAGAAACATAAATGAATTGGTTGATGTAAGTGTTCCTGATGTTTTTTTGAGAAATTTTGGTCATCGAGCTGTTCTCGTCTTTAAGGGTAACTTTAGCGAGAAAGTTGTTGGAAACGACCCTATGGACGTAGGAAAGAAGCCCAGAGTTGTAAAGCCGATAGAAGATACTAGGGCAGCTAATCTGTCTGCTGTTATTACAAACAGCTTTATAGAAAAAGCTATATCTATAATGCAATATCATCCAAAGAATCTCGAAAGGATGAACAAGGGCTTATTGCCAGTAAATTATCTTCTGGTAAGAGGTGCTGGGACAACTTTGCCCACTCTACCTTCATTCAAGGAGAAATGGGGGATAAAAAAGTGTATTGTGATATCGGAACCTAGTATAGCAAAGGCGATTGGTTTAATAGCTGGTTTTGACTCTCTTGATTATAGACCAAGAAACTTTGATCAAGACATGGATTTTGTTTTCAGTCAGATAGAAGACTTGCTAGGTCAATATGATTTTATAATGGCTCATGTGTACCATCTAGATGATATCTCTCATAGAAGGAACCCCAAGGAAAAAATAGAGATGATAGAAAAGCTTGATGAAAAACTAGAAATGTTCAAAGACTTTAATGGGATTCTGGTTATAACAACGAATCACATAACTTCCTGTAAGACAGGTAGGCACGAGAAAGGTAATGTGCCTTTCTTAATATACGGAAAAGGGAAAGATAAGGTAACTAAGTTTGATGAACTATCTGTTAAAAAGGGTAAGCTTAAAAATTTCAATGGCAGCAAGCTATGGAAGTTTATCTTTCAAAAATAAGCAAAACAAATAATTAATAGTGAAGATTCAAGAGCTTAAGATAAGAAAAATTTTAGCTTCGAATACAAAATTCACTCTAGAAGTAGAAGGAAGGATAAACGAATTTAGGGAAAGAGCTTCTGTGCCTTTTGGAACAAGCAGAGGTAAGCACGAGGCTGTTTATTTACCTATAAATTCTGCAATGATTTCATTTGAAAAAGTTAAGAAAAGTTTGCTGAGAGAAAATTTTGAAGACGTGAAAGATGTTGATAAAACACTCAGAATAATTGATGGCACCGAAAATTTTTCAAAGATAGGCGCTAATGTGGCCCTTGCTATTTCTTATGTTTGTGCTAAGCTTTTCGCGAAAATCGAGGAGAAAGAAATATACGAATACATTTCTGAGATAGCAAGGACAGAGCCTTCTATACCAAGACCTATATGTAATGTTATAGGTGGTGGGAAGCATGGCGGTTCCACAGAAATTCAAGAGTTTCATATTTTGCCTATACACGAGAAAAGTTTTTCTGAATCTATTTCCACAATAGCTAGAAAATACACGGAAATAGCAGAAGAACTTAAAAAAACAGATCCATTTTTTTCTCACTCGAGAAACCTAGAATCAGCTTGGCTAACTTCTTTTACTCATGAAAAAATCCTTGAAGTTCTTGAAAAGTTTTCTAATGAAGATTACAGAATAGGAATAGACTTTGCGGCATCCCATCTTTGGGACGAAAAATTTCAGAGGTATGTATATCCGTTTTTAGGAGCAAAACTCAACATACAGCAGCAAGTTAATTTCGTTTCTAGTTTGTTGAGAGATTATCCGATAACTTTCGTTGAGGACCCATTCGAGGAAGACGATTTCATTTCGTTTTCAACTCTAACAAGTTTGTTCCCAGGAAAAATTATATGCGGAGACGATTTATATGCAACAAACGTCAAAAGGCTTAGAAAGGGAATAGAATTTAAATCTAGTAACGCAGTTCTTATAAAGCCAAATCAAGTAGGAACAATCACAGATACAATTGAATTCGTTAAGTTAGCAAAAAGACATAATATAGTTTGCGTGATGAGTCATAGATCTGGAGAGACTGAGGAGATCATTTTGTCTCATTTAGCTGTTGGCTTGGGTTGTGATTTTTTCAAGCTTGGAATAGGTGGAGAGAGAGCAGTAAAGATAAACGAAATCTTAAGAATTGAGGAAAGATTTTGATATAAAATCCTCTAAAATTTTTAGAAATTCTCTGGTTGTTAC
>CAYWME010000038.1:0-5622 GCA_964459585.1 uncultured archaeon
CTCTGCCTGTGAAGGAGGCTCAACCTTGTTCGAAGTAAAATACTTTGATAGAAAAGCCTATCTGACGCAATCTTGGCAATTGTACGCTGAAGCTGGTATATCCGTTTTAGGGAAGATCTACACGATAGCCCCAAGCTTTAGAGCTGAGAAATCGAGAACAAGAAGACATTTAACTGAGTATTGGCACCTAGAATGGGAGATGCCTTTCTGTAACTTAGAGTGTCTTATCAAAACGATAGAAGAATTCGTCACATACACTACTCAAAAGCTAGCGAAAGAGGTGTACGATGAGTTAAAGGAACTGGGAAGAGATCCAGAAGAACTATTGAAAGTAAAACCACCATTCCCTAGAATCACTTATGAAGAGGCTATAGAGAGGTTGAAGAGAAAAGGTCTCAAGATCAAATATGGTGATGATTTAGGAGCTGATGAAGAGAGAGCGTTGATGGAAGATTTTGATGTACCCGTTTTTTTAACCCATTTTCCAAGGGAGCTGAAAGCCTTTTATCATAAGATTGATCCAAAAAACAAGAAATTAACGTTGACTGTAGACTTACTAGCCCCAGGTGTTGGAGAGATAATTGGTGGTGGAGAAAGGACAGATGATTACGACGAACTGATGGAACGAATCAAGGAAAACAAACTGAAACCAGAAGAATATTGGTGGTATCTAGACCTTAGGAGATGGGGATCTGTCGTACACTCAGGCTGTGGCTTAGGCGTGGAAAGATACATAATGTGGGTGTGTAAACTTGACCATATAAGGGAAGCGATTCCATTTCCAAGAACTATAAACAGACTTGAACCATAGATTTAAAGATTAAAACTTTAAAAATAGTGTATAGGTGAGGTTTATTGAATCGGTCAGAAAGTTTGTTGAGAAGGTAAAGGAAGGAAGTGTTGATCTAGACGAATTCATTTCTGAGATTGTCAAAAGAATCGAGGATATTCAGAGAGAATTTGACTGCTTCATAACGATAGTAAGAAACCCCCAGATCAATCAATCCGATGGAAGGTTAGCCGGAGTCCCAGTATCGATTAAGGATAACATATGCACTAAAGGAATAAGAACAACCGCTGGTTCCAGGATACTAGAGAATTACGTCCCACCCTTCGATGCAACCGTAGTGGAGAGGATCAAAGAGAAAGGTGGAGTAATAATCGGCAAAACTTCTATGGATGAGTTCGGATTTGGAACTTTTAACACAAATTGTGCTTATGGAATCCCTAAGAATCCTTACGATAAAGAGAGAAGTTGTGGTGGAAGTAGCGGGGGTTCTGCTTGCATAACTGCATTAGCTGATTTTCCGCACATATCGATCGCCGAATCAACCGGGGGTAGTATATCCTGTCCAGCATCTTTTTGCGGTGTTGTTGGCCTTACTCCAACCTATGGAAGGGTATCCAGATGGGGGTTGATAGATTATGCAAATTCTCTCGATAAGATTGGGATAATGGGAAAGTTCGTAGAAGATGTTGCAATAGGACTAAGTGTTATAGCTTGCTACGATGAAAGAGATTCAACGAGCTTGAAGATCCCAGAAGAGGATTATACAAAATTTTTAACCAAAGACATAGAAAACTTGAGAGTGGGTTTGATTAGAGAATACTTTGATAACGTGGAGAACGAAGAAATAAAAGAGGTTGTTTGGAAGAACATCAAGAAATTAGAGAGTCTTGGTGCAGCGTATGAGGAGGTTTCACTGCCTACAACAAAGTTTGTAGTTCCAACATACTACATTATAGCAACCTCAGAAGCTTCTACAAATCTAGCGAAATTCTGTGGGCTAAGGTACGGACTCCAACTACCTTTAGAAAGAAATTTCAATGAGTACTTTTCGAAAGTCAGGAGTAAGGGATTTGGGGAGGAAGCAAAGAGAAGGATAATCCTTGGAACTTTCGCAAGGATGTCAGGTTTTAGAGAGGCTTACTATCTGAGAGCTATGAAAGTTAGAACAAAAATAATCCAAGACTTTAAAAAAGTTTTTAAGAAATTTGATGTTCTGATAGCCCCGACCATGCCAATCTTACCTCCAAGATTCGACGAAATAGAAAAATTAGAGCCTCATGAGATCTATTCGATGGATATACTTACAGTTGGTCCAAATTTAGCAGGAATTCCGATGATATCCATTCCTGGGGGCAAAGTAAATGGATTACCAGTTGGCGTGCATATAATGGCTAATCACCTGAGAGAAGATAATTGTATAAAAGTTGCGTACAATATGGTGGGAGAATGAGAGTAAAGATTGGATTGGAAGTTCATGTACAATTATCAACAAAGTCTAAATTATTCTGTTCTTGTTCTACCGATTCTACAGGTAAAAAACCGAATGAAAACACGTGTCCAATATGTCTGGGATTTCCTGGATCAAAACCGGTTGTGAATAAAAAGGCGATAGAATATGCATTAAAAGCTATTTTGGCTCTTAATTGTAAAGTAAATAAGAAGAGTTTCTTTTCAAGAAAATTTTATTTTTATCCTGATATGTCAAAAAATTATCAAATAACACAGTATGAAATACCACTAGCTGTAGATGGAAGTTTAGAAATCTCAAACAAGATAATAAAAATAAGAAGGATTCACCTAGAAGAAGATCCTGCAAAAATAATTCATATTGGTGGGGACATCTCGTCGGCTAAATATATATTAATCGATTATAATCGTTCTGGGGTTCCTCTAATCGAAATAGTCACAGAACCCGAATTTAGTAATGCTAAAGAAGTTAAAGAATTTCTTGAAAAACTATCATCGATATTAGAGCACCTTAAAGTCTATGATCCAAGAAGAGAAGGATCTATGAGAATAGATGTCAATATCTCCGTAGAAGGTGGGGAGAGAGTTGAAATAAAAAACATTTCCGGCTTCAAAAGGATAGAAAAAGCATTAAGATTCGAAATAGCAAGGCAAGAATCGTTAGCAAAAATGGGGAAAAAGATCGTGAGAGAAACTAGACATTACGATGAAAAAACAGGTTTAACAGTTGGATTGAGAACGAAAGAAACTGAAGAAGATTATGGATATATCTTTGATACAGATCTTCCAATGATTGAGATTTCTAATGAATGGTTAAACACGGTTAGGAAAAACTTACCGGAATTGCCTGACAAAAGAATAGATAGGTTTGTACATCAGTTTGGAATCCCTAGGGAAAGAGCAAGGATTTTAGTTTATACGGATAAGAAATTGGCTGATTTCTTCGAGGAATGTACAAAGGTGTATAAAGATTTTGATAAGTTAAGCAGATGGATAGTCGTTGATCTTTTAAAATGTTTAAATTGGAATGAAGTAAGTATTTCAGACTCAAAGGTTTCTGTCAAAGATTTTGTTGAACTTTTACTATTGATAGATAAAGGAAGTATAACAGAAAGATTAGGAAAAGAGATAATCAAAGAATTTGTAAGTACTGGAAAACCGCCTTCTAAAATAGTGGAGGAGAAGAGATTGAAACAGATAACTGATAAAGAGTTGATAGAAAAGATTGTTGATGAAGTTCTAGACGAAAATAAAAAGGCCTTTGAGGATTACAAAGGGGGTGAAAAGAAAGCTTTAAACTTTTTAATCGGGAAGGTATTAGAAAAATCTAATAAAAGAATTGACCCAAAGATAATCAAAAAGATCATAGATGCCCGGGTAGCTTAGTAGGTGGAGCGCCTGGCTGTTAACCAGGAGGTCGGCGGTTCGAGTCCGCCCCCGGGCGTTCGAGAACATGGGAAAAGAATTAAAAGAAATTGTGAAAAAAGTGGGAAAAATAGCTAGACTTAGTCTGAGTGAGGAAGAAATAGAAAAATATTCTAAGCAGTTAGAAGATGTACTTAAAGCTTTTGAAATTATTAAGAGCGTTGATACTTCAGGACTGGAGCCGTCTTTTCATGTCAAAGAAATAAAAAATGTTTGGAGAGAAGATAAAGTCAAAAAAATTGATTGGAATCCTCTAGATAATGCAAAACATAAAGAGAGGGGGTACTTTAAAGGTCCAAAAATTTTAGATTGACTGTTGTAAAAATTCTTCTGGATCTATTCTATAACATTTTAAAATTTTTCCTATTTCTTTACCAAGCTTTCCTAGAGATTTTTTGGATTCTATCTGAATGTCTTTTGACAAAAACACAAGAACATTAAAGTTTATTGTTCTTTCCGAGTTTACAATTGTAGTTGTCGTATATGTACCGTTTTTGTAAATTCCTAGAATGTAAAAGAGTTTTTTATTGTCTCTACAATAAAAAGGTATCAACAAACTTTCGCTGTCCTTGTAGTTTGAGTTTTTAGCAGGAAGGACGCTATATTTTCCAGTCATGTCGTTTATCAAACCCGCTATTTCTTCAACTTCTTCTTCCGTAACATAATTTGTGGTTTTTCTATAAACCCTTTCAATCAACCTTTTTAAAAAATGCTTTGTTATTATGATTTTGTTAATAGTAATTTTCTTTTCCAAAATTTCTGGTTTTCTCGCCTCTAACTGCATGCTCTCTGAATTAATTTTTACCATCAAAAATTTTCTAAATTAAAAAATTTAAAATCTTCTGAGACAAGTTGTTTCTGTTAGAGAAAGTTACTTCAAAAACCTTTCCAAATTTTTTAAACTGTTTAACAAAACCTCTATGAAGAACACAAACCGTTTTGGCACTTGTTCCCATGAATTCAAAGATCAGTTTCCTAAATTTTTCACTTAGCATTTCCATCTTCCCGATTTCATCAATTACAATTATATCACAATCTTCTTTAGTTTTGAAAACTTCATCAAGAAATTTTTCAAATTGTTTGATAAATACAGAATATTTTCCAAATTTTGTAGAATTTGGATACACATCAACTCTTGCAAACCAAATTGATTTGTTTGTAGATATATCCAAAACTTTAAAGCCAATTCTCCTTCCGTTTTCCCTTACTTCTGGGGTTACAAATCCACATACATTTTTTTCATTCCTTTTTAATTCCTCAATTATTTTTATAAGAATAGTCGATTTTCCGATGCCAGGTCTACCTGTCAGAAAAATCTTCACAAAACTATTTTCTATCTTTTCTATTTTATTCTTTAAATGCAGATTAGTCAGAAGAATAGCGGGGGGTGGAATTCCAGGTCTCAAGGACCTTTTGAACCACCGGCCTCCGGGTTATGAGCCCGGCGAGCACTCCAGGCTGCTCTACCCCGCTATCCAGTATATTTATTCTAATTCACTGGTTATAAATAATTTCTACTTTTTCATAATCCTAACAGTAATGAAACTTAAACTCGAACCACGTTCTTATAAAAGTTCTTAAGTATATTTTTTCCTGTTTCCCCTGATCTCTCTATATGAAATTGTACTCCGTAATGAGGAAATTTTCCATGCTTAAATGCCTCTACTTTAGAAAAAAGAGAAGTCGCTAATAACTCTAAAGAAGTTTCAACAAATTTTCTTTCATCATATTTAACATGATCGGCGTGGTTCTCATCAACTGAAATTTTCTCTCCCAACCCTTCAAACAGCTCATCTTCCTTGATGATTTTTACTTTAATTTTTCCTTTTATTCTTTTGCCCCTGAACACCTCACATCCATAAAAATTAGCTAAAAAATGATGACCATAACATATACCTAGAACTGGTTTATGGTTATACTTCTTTAAAACCCCAACTAAG
>CAYWME010000039.1:0-5610 GCA_964459585.1 uncultured archaeon
TCTTATTTGAAGATGAAAATGTCTTAAATGAAAGAAGAGATCTATTGAAAAAATCAGATGTAATAGTAATTTGCTTTCGAGGTTTCGACATATATTCTGAAGACATTATCGATTTTAAAAATACGAAAAAACTGATTCTCTTAGTCAAACCAACTAAGGAAAATATGAAGTTTTTTGAGGTATCTGCCGAACGCTTTAAGGAAATAGTTAACATGACCAAAAAAATTTCTAATTTTTTTGAAAGAGAAAACAAAATAAAGATAGTTTTTAATGAAAACTCAAAGGTAATTTTAAGAAAAAACAATCGACCAGTGATAGCAGATGGTTTACCGATAAAAAAAGGTATGATGAGTATATTGCCTCTAGCTTCTGTTAGTTTTGCTCCTATAGAAGAAAGTCTAAATGGAAAGATTGAAATCAAAAACGGAGTTTTAGAATTTGTAAAGGGAATGAAAAAAAATGAAAAAGTAAGCGGGTTAATAGAATTTAAAGATGGATTTGTCGTAAAAACTAGTAAGTGTATTGAAAAGGTTTTGAAGTGTGTTGATGAAGAAGGTAGAAAAATTTCGCATTTGACATTTGGTACAAACAAGTTTATTAAAAATGATTCTGAAAGTTTCTTAATCGAAAGAACGTTGGGTGGAGTTTGTATCGGATTGGGAAACAATCAAGGCGATTTTAAAGGTAATAATAAATCAAAGTTTCATATAGATATATCTTCTGTATTTGAAAAAATTATTATTGAAGGTAGAAGTAAAATTATAATTACCAAAAGAGGAGTTAGGGAGATTTGAATGGACTTAGAAAAAAAGTTAGAATTGATAAAAAGACCACCTACAGAAGAAATAATAACAGAAAAAGAACTAAAAGAGTTGCTCGAAGTAAACGATCATCCTGAACATTATATAGGTTTTGAGATTTCTGGATTTTTGCATTTAGGTACGCTTTTGATGTGCGGCATCAAAATTAATGATTTTGCTGAAGCTGGCGTCAGAGTCAAAGTTTTCCTAGCTGATTGGCATTCGTTTTTGAATAAGAAACTTGGAGGCGATTGGGAAAAAATAATTAAAGCGAGTAAGTACTATGAAGAAGCTTTTAGGTTTTTCTGTCCTAATGCTGAAATTGTCTTGGGAAGCAGTTTATACCATAATAATGACGAATATTGGAAAGATGTAGTTAGATTTTCTTCTAAAGTTACTTTAACAAGAATTACTAGAACTCTCACTATAATGGGTAGAAGTGAGAAAGAAAATTTGTCGTTTGCTCAGTTCATATACCCTCCTATGCAAGCAGTAGATGTAAAATATTTAGGACCTGATTTGCCTCATGGCGGAATGGATCAAAGGAAGGTTCATGTATTATGCAGAGAGGTTTATCCAAAACTTGGTTGGAAAAAACCCATAGCAATTCACCACCATTTACTGGCAGGGCTTGCTAAACCCTCAAAAATAAGCTCAGACGATAAACTTGAACGGGTCATAGATGCAAAAATGTCAAAAAGCAAACCATGGACAGCTATATTCATCCATGATTCAGAGAACGAAATTAAAGAAAAACTCGAAAAGGCGTTTTGCCCACCAAGGCAGACCGAAGGAAATCCGGTTTTGGAAATAGTAAAGTACTTGATTTTTAGATATTGTGATAGCTTCTTGTTGGAAAGAAGTGAAAAATATGGAGGTAGTATAGAATTTAGAACTTATGAAGAACTAGAGAAAGAATATTTGAAGGGAAATGTCCATCCGCATGATCTTAAGGAAAATGTTGTTAGATATTTAAATGAAATAATCGAACCGATAAGAAAGCATTTTGAGAAGCCAAAAAATAAAAAATTACTCGAAGTTTTTGAAAAAGTAAAGATTACCCGATAAAATATTACTTTAATTTTTTCAGAGTTCTTGTTCCAACAACTTCGTAATAATCGATTTCTTCGCCTTCTTTGATTTCTTCTCTTCTTTCTTCTGGTATATCTAGTTCAAAAGTTTCAAAGGTTTCCATGTCCATCAGTTGTGCTCTTTCTCCTTGAATTGCTAGTACTTGAGCTTTTTTTCTCGCGACAATCGGGACTTCTATTTCTTCGTATGCGGGTTTGACTATACTTCTTCTTCTACCGTCGAATAAACCAATGGCCTCTAGCCTTGCTTTTGCTGCTCCGTGCTTACCAGCAACACTAACAGAAACTTTTTCGACTCTACATGGCACACCATCGATTAGAACAAAATTACCGGGTTTAAGTGATTTGATTTCTGCTGTTGTTTTTTCCATAAAGTTTTATTGTGATTAAATTAATATAATTGTTTTAGGTTTTTTAGAGTTTTTGAAATGTTATACGTATAACAAATAAAAATGAAAAAAAATGAAAAAGGGTTCGTCGAAGATGGCTTTAAATCCAAAACAAACAATCAGCGATGTGCCACATTACTGCAACAATAATAATGAACACAACTGCCATCAAAAACAAACCACCTAGTATGTTGTTGAAAAGAACCCCCGGTAACAAAATATTCAGAAAGACTAATAACAAGTTAAATAAAAGTTTCTCAGAGTACTCAAGATCTAAATCTTTACAATTTATGAAAATTAACACAGAAAGAATATTGAATAGTAAAACGACTAAATTAAGAACTAAAAGAGCTCCTCGAAGTGATATATATTTCATTATTAAGTTGTCCTCTGTTATCAAGTCATTTATCTCTACTTTTAGTTCTTTTATTTTCTCCTCCAGAACACTGACCTTTCTGCTGAACTCTCGAAGGTCGCCTCTAGTGAAATGGTAAGCTTGACTTCTTATCCGCTGACAATCTCTAGTGTGGATAGCCTCCAGCTCTATCCAGTAGCGATTGGCTATTGGTATGGCAAAATTGACAGAAATGGGAAGTGTAGTTCTTTCCAGTGGATTATAATTGAATATGTTTCTCCATTTAAGGAGGCTTTTGTTCTCTTCCCAATCTTCCCAATATAGCCAGAGCGAAAAGTTGTACATTGAAAACTTTTGTAAGGCCTCTTTCTCCTCTGTTATATTGAAATTTATTAGAAAACCGTTTTTCTCCTCTGTAACTTTCCAATAGCAAATTATAAGCTCGATGTACTTTTCAAAAACTTCCCCTCCTCCGAATCCAAAAACAACGTTGAAATCCCCTGCTACTTCATAGTACCATAATGTTATTCTCTCCATACTCTCTAAGTATTTACTTGTGTTTTTTAACTCTTCCATAAGTTCGAAGGTTTCTTCGCCTTTTGAAACTGTTTTGACCCCAAAACCCAGATAAGAATATATACCCCACGCTGTAATGGTGGTGGAAGAAATCAACAACACTACTGTTATGACTATCAAATATTTTTTCTCTATTTTATTTTTCACAATTTTCACCTTAAATAAATCAAATTAGAAAAAAAAGATGAGAAAGATACAAAATATGATAATCCTGGGTCCTAGAGTCTGTTGAGCTCTAGGACTTTCCAGGAAAGACTTAGAGATTGAGCATATCAATACTAAGATGTAAATTGATGTGTTTTTTTAAGTCTCTAGAGTCTTTCTTTTTTTATTTTTATTTAATAACTTTTAGATGATAACTCTCTCTATAACAAAGATAAATTCCTACTATCAAATTAAGAATTTAAAATTTTTCTATTGTGCCTTTTTTGCTTATATTTTAGATGCCAATTCAACATCACTCTCTTTAACTGTCTTTCTTTTTGCATGTCTAGAGTAGCTGACGGCATCTTTTGCAATTTTCCTAGCAAAATCGACAACAAATTTTTTAATTTCTTCTATTGCTTGAGATGATGCTCTCTCAGCCCCAGCTTTTTTCAAGACTTTTCTGATCGCATATGTCGGAAATTTTTCGGCCATAATTTTCTTATTGCTTTGGTTGTTTTTAATTTTGATTTGTGTGCTATACCCATAGCATCAGTTAACTTTAAATACTTTTCGGTTCATATTTTAATAGATTTTGGAATTCACTTCTCGGTGGTTAAATGCCAAGAAAGAAAAAAAGAATACTAAAAGAAAAACCAAAAAGAGGTAGAAAGAGTTTAACTTGTCCAGAATGTGGAGGAACTAGTTTCATAGAAGATCCAGTAAGAGGAGAACTCGTCTGTTCTAAATGTGGATATGTCATGAAACAAGGCATAGTGGACATAAGTCAAGAATGGAGAGCTTTTGACAGCGAGCAAATGGAGAGGAGAGCAAGAGCTGGAGCACCGTTAACGTTCACAAAGCACGATAAAGGATTGACAACAGAAATAGGAAGAGGTGTGGGAGAACTTTATAAAGTCCCTAGCAAGAAAAGAGCACAATATTATAGGTTGACAAAATGGCACAAGAGATTAATAAGAAGTAAAGACAGAAATTTGAGTTTTGCTTTTTCAGAGCTTCAAAGAATTGTGTCTTACTTGAATTTGTCAAAATCGATTCACGAGAGAATTGCAAGATATTATGAACAAGCTGTCAATAAAGGACTGGTTAGAGGAAGGAGCATAGAAAGTGTGATAGCCGCTTTAGTTTATGCAGTAAGCAGAGAGATGGGCTCTCCTAGAACAATAGATGAAATCGTTGAAGCTAGCGGTGTGGACAAAAGAGAAATAGGAAGAACATACAGATATGTTGCAAGAGAACTCGGAATAAGGATCCTGCCAGCCGATCCAGTTTCTTATGTTCCAAGATTCTGTACGATGCTTGGTTTGAGCGACAAAGTCCAAGCAAGAGCCATAAGAATTTTGAAAAAGGCAAAAAAAGCGGGGATAACCAGCGGAAAAGGGCCAACTGGTGTAGCTGCTGCAGCGATTTATATAGCAAGCGTACTTGAAGGAGAAAGAAGAACACAAAGAGAAGTAGCTGACATCTGTGATATAACGGAAGTAACGATTAGGAATAGATATTCAGAACTTGTTAAGAAGCTTAATCTTGAAAAAGAAATTGACAAAGCATTGAGCAAATAGCCTTTCTTTTTATTTTTTATCACATTTGATCTTTGCTTTAAGTCTTTGTTGGATGTACTTGTCTTTTAAGTTATGATTTTGAATTCTGTTTTTTGTTAGAATATGGATAACTTGATGTCCTTTCTTGACCAGATAGTTGGCTATGTATCGTCTGTGGCACTTCCACCATTTGAATTCACTGCACATTATAACGCTGTTACCTTCCTTACAGATTTCTAAAAGTTTTTCTATCGCTTTTTTGAATTCTTTTGTTTTTGTGTATTCGAGATATCCGCCTTTTCTGTATCCCCCAAGTTCTTCCAACCAAACGTAAGAAATTTTATGAATAGGTAATTGTTCTTCCAAAAATTCTTTTGTGAACCATGGAAACTTTTTGCTTGATGGAAATCTTCTAACATCTATGACTTTTTTTATTTTGAAACGATCCAATAGCTCTAAGAATTCGTCAAAAGTTTTGGTTGAATGACCTATTGTGAAGATTTTCATTTAAATAAAATTTTCTCTAAATCGTTAAAAGAATTTACAAAATATACTTTGTGCGTGTGCAATAAATCTTTAGGTGCTTCAATCTCTTTTACGAAGATTATTTTCTTTATTAAATTTTTTAATTCTGGGTGAACTAAATACAGAAGATCATTAAAGCCATCACCAATCACACAGAGCGGTCTCTTT
>CAYWME010000040.1:0-5536 GCA_964459585.1 uncultured archaeon
CGAGATTTCAATTATTTGTGGCAATAAAATCTCCGAAAGTTTAACAGTTAGAATCGAATCTTGTAAGTTGTATTCAGAAAGTTTTGTCAATCCTTTTTCTGATTCCCATATACTTATCATATCCTTGTATTTCACATCTTTTTTTCCTTCACCTACAAGCTCTCTAGCAACTTCATCCAACGTTAAAACCTCACTTTTAAGGGTTGGTGCCAGAATGTGATTTACAAAAACGAACAAATCTATATGAACTATACCTTTTATTTGTGCAGAAGAAATCCTTCCTCTTCTCACAAACCTCAACTTGCTTTTAAATACACCAAATTCATTTTTGATTTTATATTCTCTCATCTTCCTTCTTAATCTCTCAAAATCGAATTCATCAGAATTATAGCCGACTAGAAAAACCGGATCATATTTCTTTAAAATTTCTAAAAATTTTTCGATTATTTCTTTTTCGTTTTTCACAACATCAACATAACTTGGCCTATCTTTCCAATCCTTAAAAGTTATGACTTTTTTCACTTTTCCATCATTGCTTACAACACTGAGCATTATAAGTTTATCGCTTTCTTTTTCTTCGATCCATTCCGTATCAAAAGCCAATACTTTTGGTTCAAACTCAACGCCCTTGTTGATAAATTCTATGTTTTTTACTTCAATTTGTGTATAATTTTCTTTTTGGATTTCCTCTCCTTCAACTCTTATCAATTTAAGCGGCACTATCTCGTTATCAATCAAATACCTTCTATAGAACGAAAAGCTATATTCATAAGTTTCTTCTACCTCATCCCAATCTTTAATAGCCTCTCTCGCTTTAGCTATTTTTCTTGGATTTTGAATGACGACTTTCAAAAAAACCTTTTTTTTAATTCCTATTGTTTTTTTAACACTTTCAACCCTCAAAATTTTTGTCCCAATTTTTCTTTCACTTAAATTCAGAATTTTTTCTTTTACTTTACTTTCTTTTCCCTCTTTTGGCAAAACATAAAAATAAGATCTAAAATTCCTTTCAATTACCAAATACTTTTTTCCATTTTTATCAACACAAAACAATTTGATGAATGGTTCTTCTTTTTCCAAATCGTAATCTATATCATAGACAATCAGTTCTTTCATAATTTAGAATTTTTATCTCATGTATAAAATTCAATCATTTTTTTGGAACTTTCCCTGTTTTTTGATACCACAACAACATATCTAATTCATATGGATGAATTCCAATTTTTTTTGAGAACTCTAAAAACTTCTTTTCTATTTCTAGATATTTTTTTCTAGATAAAGAATTCGGAATCTCATTTATGATTTTCAGTTCATAAAGTCTCTTTAGTATATGCCTATCCAAAATTGCCAAAGGATTTTCATAATCAAATCCTATATTTCTGATGAAATGACTAGCTTCCTTCATCCCAATTCCTTTAACATTTTTAGTTAACCAATCTCTGAATTCAAAACTATTTTTAAAATTGTGAACAATTTGTTTCATCTTTCCATAAAATTTTCTAGAATCTAAAACAAACTCAGCTTTTCTCTCAGCAAACCGAATTCCATTCAGCATTTTCAAAAAATTATTACGATCAAAAGAAACAATTTTCTTTCCAAGGTTTTCAACAACTCTGTCAGTGATTTCCATTTTTGATTGAGGAACCAAGATACAGAACACAAGTTCTTGAAAAAGCTCAAACTCACTTCTTTTCTTTTTAAAGTTTTTGATTCTCTCTTTAATTTCGTCTTTCACTTTTAGATACTCTCTCTTTAATTCGTTCATTTTAATCTTTCTTTTATTTTCTCGAGAAACAGTTTTATTGATTCCTCTTTTGAATATTCGTTTTCAAAAACCAGATCTGCCATTTTTTCTTGTTCCAGATAATCAATTCCGTATATTTTTTGGAAATAAGTTCTCTCAATTTCTTCTCTTTCTCTCAACTTATCCTTCGCTTCTTCTACACTTATTCCATCTCTTTCAGAAACCATCATTGCTCTTTTTTCCAGCGTTGCTTTAATCCAAACTTTCAAATCAGCTATATCTTTCAACATGAACACAGAAAGCTTCCCAACTATAACTATGTTTCCTTTTTTTCCCATTTCTTTTTGGATACTATCTAGATTTTTATGAAAATCCTCAGAAGAACCTTCTTTAGTTTTCCAGATATCTAACGCAGCATAAGTTTGCTTTTTTTCTTTTGACAGAGATTTGAAAAAATCTCCAGGAGAAAAAAAACTCAAATTCAATTCTTTTGCCAACGCTTTTCCTAGTGTAGAACTTCCAGCGCCAGGCAAACCAGAAATAGCTATCGTAATTTTCTTCATAACACAGAATTTTCTTATATTATTTTTATTTCTATATGCACATCTTGAGGTATGTTTATTCTCATTACTTGCCTTAACGTTCTGTCATCAACTTGCAAATCGATTACTCTTTTGTGAATTCTCATTTCCCATCTATCATAAGTTGCGTTTCCATGGCCCGTTCCATCTCCACATGGTGTTTTCAAAGTCACTACTCTTATTTTCTTTGTGGGTAACGGAATTGGTCCTCTATAATCTACTCCAAACTTTTTTGCAATCTCGATTATTTCTCTACATATTTGATCTAACGTTTGTGGATTTTTTCCAACTAACTTTATTCTCGCGACTTGCATACTATCTTTTTATGGAAGAAATTGATTTAAATATTTTTGCCTTGCTCCAATCAACTTTAACAATCGAAGAATTCTAAAAAAATTTAAAAAAGAAAACCCCTTATTTTGCCTTGACAACATCTAGACAAATTCCAGCAGCTACTGTTATGCCCATGTCTCTTATAGCAAATCTTGCTAATTGTGGAAATTCAGACTGTTTTTCTAGAACGAATGGTTTAATTGGTTTTGCTTTAATTCTTGCAGCATCTCCAGTTTTTATAAAGCTTGGCTTCTCTTCAACAACTTGACCAGTTTTTGGATCAATCTTTGCCAATATTTCTGTTATCGTACAAGCAACACTCGCTGTATGTGCATGGAAAACAGGCGTATATCCAGGTGCTATTACAGTTGGATGTTGCAACACAACAACTTGTGCTGTGAACTCTTTTACAACTGTTGGTGGATTATCTGGATGACCAGCTACGTCTCCTCTCGAAATCTGATCTTTCGAAACGCCTCTTACGTTAAATCCGATGTTATCTCCTGGTTTTGCTTCATTGATTTGTTGATGATGTATTTCAATCGATTTAACTTCTCCCTTCACTCCAGCTGGCTCAAAAATTATAGTGTCGCCTACTTTCAAAACCCCAGTTTCAACTTTTCCAACCGGTACTGTACCAACTCCTGTTATTGAATATACATCCTGAATCGGTATCCTAAGTGGCTTATCCAATGGCCTTGGTGGAAGTTCAAACTCATCCAAGGCTTCTACGAGCGTAGGTCCTTTATACCACGTCGTCTTTTCTGATTTTTTTGCCACATTGTCTCCTGTCCATGCAGAAACAGGTATGAACTTTATCTTTTCAATGTTAAAACCTAAAGGTTTTAAAAGTTGTATAACTTGATTTTTAACTTCTTCGTATCTGTTTTGTTCAAAATTTACTGTATCCATTTTGTTAATTGCGACAACAATTTGATTAACACCGAGAACTTTTAATAAGAAAACGTGCTCTTTTGTTTGTTCCTGAACACCCTCACCTTGCTTTGCTGATACAACTAATATAGCTCCGTCAGCCTGGCTCGCTCCAGTTATCATGTTCTTAACGAAGTCTCTGTGTCCTGGAGCGTCTATAATCGTGAAAAAGTACTTTCTTGTTTCAAATGGTCTGTGCATTACATCGATCGTAAGACCTCTTGCTCTTTCTTCCTTTTCTTTATCCATCACGAATGCGAACTCCCAGGTCTCTCTTCCGAGCTCTTTTGCTAAGTCCTTGAGCTTCTTTAGTTCTTCTTCCCTGATAGCCCCTGTTTCATAAAGAAGTCTACCCATTAGCGTAGACTTTCCATGGTCTACGTGACCAGCTGTTACTATATTCATATGCGGTTTCTCAGGCATCTGTTACACCTCACAAGATTATTTAATATTAGGTTTATAATTTAAATATTTAATTTAAGCCTCGGGCTTAGGAACTTCTGGTGGTAAGCCTTTTCTGCTTCTTATCGATTTCACAACTCTTTCAAAGAGTTCGTTTGGAATTTTTTCAAACACAATATCCACCAAACTATAAAATCCTCTTCCACTGGTTGCTGATTTCAAGCTTGCATCAAAACCAAACATTTCGGCTACAGGAACTTTTGCAATCACAACAGTAACTCCACTTTCTTCACTGATTTTTAGGATTTGTCCTCTTCTACCTTCTATTTCTCTTATCGTGTTACCCATCACATCGCTTGGTATATCGATTCTGATGATTTGTTTAGGCTCCAAAAGCGTAGCCTTCGCCTTAAGCATAGCTTGTCTTATAGCGTATTTTGTTGCAGGCATTATCTGACCCGGCCCTCTATGAATCGAATCTTCATGTAAATCAGCGTCAACGAGTTTTACAACGACTTTAGTGCATGGTTCTCTAGCAAGTGGACCATCTTCCATAACTTCGACAAAGGCGTCTTTAATCATTTCTATAACTTCGTTCAAATACTGAATTCCTTTAGTTGCATCAACGAATATGTTCTTGTTGTGTATGACTAAAACTCTCTTTGCTTCATCATAAGGCATTCCATGTTTTTCAAGTGTTTTGAAAAGCTCTAAATTCTTTTTCTTAACTTTAATTGAGCTTGGAATTTTCCCGTCCTTCATAGCTTGATAGATTTCATCGCTTAGCGGTTCCACAACAAAATAAAGTTTGTTGTGCTTGTTTGGTGATTTTCCTTCAACCACCGGCGATTTATCCGTGACAGTTTCTCTATAAACAACAATGGGTGGTGACATCTCAACATCAATTCCCAATTCTTTTAACTTATTTTCAACTTTAGCCTCTAAATGCAGTTCACCCAAGCCAGAAACCAAATATTCTCCTGTTTCTTGATTTATTTTCACAAGAAGAGTTGCATCTTCTTTCGCTATTTTGTTCAAAGTAGCTATTAATTTTGGTAATTCCATCGGATTCTTTGGTTCAATTGATTTTGTGACAACCGGTTCAAAAATATGTTTTATTTCAGCAAAAGGCTCTATTATGTAGTCTGGCTCACAAACAGTCTCTCCCGTGAAAGCTTCTGGAATCCCAACAATTGCAACTATATTTCCAGCATCAACTTCATCTACAGGAATTCTTTGAATTCCCTTGTATATAGCAACTTGTTGAATTCTTTTCCTTTTTCTATTTCCAACCAAATACACTTCTTTTCCCTTTGAAACTTTTCCAGAAAAGATTCTTGCCGTTGCAACGAATCCAACATGAGGGTCAGGGACCATTTTAGTCACAATAGCAGACAATTTACCTTTTGGGTCGCAATTCAGCATTTGTTTTCCAACATCTGACTCTAAATCACCATTCCAAATCTTTGGAATTCTATACTTTTGTGCTTCTATAGGAGAAGGCAAATGTTTAATTATCATATCTAGAACAACTCTATGTAAG
>CAYWME010000041.1:0-5427 GCA_964459585.1 uncultured archaeon
ACTTTTTGCTAAAAATAATTAAGAATATAATCTCAGCAGTGATAGCAATAGCATTTATAGTAATTGTTTCATATTTTTTCTTTCACACCTCACCAAAACTACCGTTTAATCTAGAACTTCCAAATCCTTTAATTTCTTTTATAGTATTCGTTAAAAAGCAATTTTACAATCTTGAAATAATTGATGTAAGTAGAGACAGTGAAGACAATTTACTTGTTACGATCCAAAACACCGGCAGACTAACTTTAACTAGTTGTAGAGTTTTTGTCGATGAAGATGAGCCAAATGTGCTGAATAACCCGGAAAGAACATTGAAACCCAAACATTCAACAACATTTCAACTAGATTGGGAGGGGAACTTCACGTCTCTGCAAGCAAAATGTTCACAGGCTTCAGCTATTTATACAAAACAGTAAAAATGTTAAATTAGGATGAGGAAAAAATTTCTGTTGATCACATGCTTTCTTTTTTTGATTTCTATAGCTTTTGGAAGTACTTTGAAACCAAACTCAACTGATGCAGGTCTTCAAAACGTAACAATCAACATAACACTTGACTCCGTGATAGGCAATGCAACTGCGGTAAACATAACTTTACCGTCTGTGTTTACTTTTGTTGACGATTCTAATCAAACAAGCGAAAATGCAAAGTTTAATAACTTCGATACCAATTTGATAGGATGGGAAAACAAAACAACTTGTGGTTTTCTGAATTCAACGGGTTGGTTCTCATTCAAAGTTAATGTGAACAAAAACGTTCTAGGTAATTTTAGCATAATCATTAACATAACTAATACAACCAGCGATAAGACAAGCGAAGTATTATATATTTTTGTTCATAATACATCGTGGAGCCAACCGAAAGAGGAATTCTACATCAAACCAACGGCAATAACTTTGACTCTTCCATCGTTTTCTTTCAGCATAAATATTTCTCTCAACCAAACTGTTAACTATGATGTTATAATATCTATTGATAACTCAACAATTAGTTCGGCAGAAACAGAAGATTATGGGACAAGCCTATATTCTGGGTATATTGGCTGTAAAGATCCGGCTGGCTATTATAGATTGGTTTTAGTTAAAAACAACACTCATTACAACACAACGTTTTTAGTTACTCCAGGGACTCCAATCAATATAAGTTTTGTGTCATCAGAGAAATGTCCGCCTGGCAGGTACAAAGGAAAAATAAAGATATACAATAAAACTAACACTGTCGAAAGTCTTAATCTCAGTTTTACTTTGGATATACCATTAAAAAACACGAACCAAATAAACGTAAATACTTTGACGGGCAGTTTTAAAGGAACCTTTCCCGCTAATTCTTCTGAGTATCATGAATATTTATTCAAAACATCTTCTTCAGAAACAATAGAAAATGCAACATATGTTACTTTAAACATAGACAATAATTTTGGTATATTTTTATTTGATGAAAACAATAGTTTCTTGAATTCAAACTTCTTTGAAACCAAGCCTTCTTATAAATTGTCTAAAGACAAATTCTGGAAGATCAGAGTTTTTTCTAATTTTTCTTCACCTATTTCAAAAACGTATAACGCAAACATTTATTTTTCAACCCTCAATTCATCCAAAGAGCTAATAGACTTTGGTAGTGTTAATTTTTCACAATCCAAATCCCAAACAGTTACAATAAAAAACGAAGGGAATGTTTCGCTTTACGCAACTCTTTCTACTGAAATGTGGAGAGAAGAAAAAAAAAGCTCAACCGCCCCAAATAACTTTACGTTCTATATTTCGCCAAAAACAACTAAAATAAAACTTTTACTAGAATGGAACGATTCAAATAGATACAAACTAAGACTTTTCGACAAAGACGGTAATTTGGTCGCAGAATCAAGCGATCAAAGCTCTTGGTTCGAATTGGTAGGCGCTGGAAAAAAGGAATTTTTAATATATTCATCGAGCATAGGGAGCAATAGAGATGGTAAGTGGAAAGTTGAAGTTACGAATTTAACAAACTCTGGAAGTTTTTCATACACATTAACTCTTTTTGAATATATCAATCCATCTGATTGGATATCCACAAATTATACAGCAAAAACATTTAAGCCAATAGGAACTCAGGATTCTGAAACTACAGTAAACATAACATTAACCATACCAAATTATGCTATTGGTTACCATTATAAAGGATATTTGATTTTTCAAACAAACAATAGTGCTAAATTCAAATTACCTTTTGAATTTAATTTAACATCGGGCGGCCTTGTTTTTGATAATAATTTTGATTATGGTGAGAAAATTTACGAAGAAAATATCGGCTTTAACAGAACAATAACCTTAAATGTAACAATAAAGAACATTGGCAATACAAATGTCTCAATCTCTATATCCAATTTAACTGGGTTGATGAATAATACAAATTCTTCCTTATCAGACAAATTTGTTAGGTATAAAATATTACAATACCCAAGCTCTCTGAATTCAAGTGAAAGCAAAAATTTGACAGTCAACATAACAATAAACACTACTGAAACTGAGAATTATAGAGGAATATACGAGAAAGACTTAACTTTAAACATAACAGAACAAGGAGACACAACAAGAACGTATACTGTTACCCTAAAATTGAATTTAACTTCTAGACTTATAGTAAACGTTTTTAATTTTGAAACAGCAGATGGCGATAAAGAAGTCGAAAACCCGTCATCTAAAAGTAATATAACAGCATATTTTATCGTAAATTACTTAGATGGAACGAACATAACAAACTTGAACATAAGCAATTTCACGTTTGGATTGAGAGAGGGGAACGTTACTTCTTATACAGTCGATAATTTAGCTGCCGATTTTAAGGATCCGCTCTCGGATGCATATTCATCAACTGAAAAAAAGTATATAGTTAATACGACAATTCCATCTGGATTGTTAGGAGGAAGATATAACCTAATTTTGAATGTTGATCATTACAGAGAAAAAAATCATTTTTCAGGTACAGGGATTTCATATCCACTAATTATAAATAACGTAGGACTTTACATGGAAGTTATCGGATCAGATTCATTTGTTTTAGAACCAGAAGAAGTTGATTATTTGCATGTAAGAATTTGGAATTTTGGACCTAAAAACGGTGACAAAATAGACGAAATAAACTTTACAGAAAATTCTCAGTATTTTAGCGTTCATTTCAATAACACAAACTGCTCTGGTGAGAAGCAATCTCCTGGCGGAATTGATATCTACAAGTTATCTCTCCCCGGGTATTCGTTTTGCGATATGTGGTGGAAAATTATAGCTTCTGTTAACGGTGATGGTAAAACATACACAGCTCATCTTTATGGGAGTGGAAGATGGTTTAATAAAGACATTCCAATAGAAATAAAAGTAATCAACACTACTACTGGGACAGCTGACGGCACAACAAATCAAACTTCAGGAGGGTTAAGCGAAGGGACGCCAAACCTTGTAGAAGATATATCGATAACCTCTTATGATAATTTAGTTATTATAGAAGAAAACAAATCGAATACAACAAAAGTTAAAGTTAAGAACACAGGAAACCTTACAACAGAAGTTAATTTTGAAGTGAAGAACATAAATTCAAATTGGTATAAAATAGTTCCGCTAAAAATGAGTTTGAGTCCAAACGATGAAGATTTTTTTGCAGTTCTGTTTGACTTAAAAAACACAAATGCTGATATAGGGGAATACAGTGGTAAGTTCAAAGCATACACCAGTTCTGTCTCGAGAGAAAAATCCTTCACATTACGAGTAATTCCAGGTGAAGAAAGAAAGAAAGAAATAAATGAAACTCTAACCAATTTCACTGAGCTTTTTAATTATTATCAACAGTTGTTAGAAGAATTAAAGACAAAAGGTTATGATACTTCTATAGCTGAACAAAAATTGGATTTGCTATCACAGAAAATAAACGAACTAGAAAACTATCTCGAGAACAAAGACTATTACCATGGATATTTTTTGGTTTCAGATATATCATCAATGATATCTGATTTGAACACAACAGTATCAAACCTAGAGAAAACAAAGAAAGGGTTCGACTGGAAGATCATCTTAATTATTATAGCAATTGTTGGAGGTGGTTTTCTAGGATATTTGTTTTGGCCCACAACTCCTTATTACAGTCAAAAAAGGAGGAAATTCATTTGGAAAAAAAGAGACACTAAATCAGTTATTGAAAATTTAAAGAAAGTGTTCAAAAAATCTTAATAAAAATATTTTACCAGAGTTTCTATTTGTCGATCGATTCTCCTTATTTCATTCTCGATTTCCAATTTCTCATCTGAATCTTCAAGTTCGTTTAATTTTTGAGTCAAAATCAATTTTTTTCTTTTCAGTTTTTCAATTTCATTCTCGAATTTCATACCTTTTTTCAGGAGCATTCTAATTAAAAGTTTTTCTCGAATTTTTTAAAATTATTTCATACTTTCCCGATAAAACTTTTATATGAAAAACGTCAGAAGCCCTATAATAGTAACTTTGGGTCATGTTGATTCGGGAAAAACGACTTTATTAGATAAAATTAGAGGGACTTCTGTAGCTAGGTCCGAACCAGGCCAGATAACTCAACATGTAGGTGCTAGCTATATTCCATTAGAAATTATAGAGAAAATCTGTGGAGACCTAATGAAAAAATTTAACATAAAATTGGAAGTTCCAGGATTGTTGTTTATTGACACACCAGGCCATGCTGCTTTTACTTCGCTTAGAAAAAGAGGGGGAAGCATAGCTGATTTGGCGATTTTGGTTGTGGACATAAATGAGGGATTTCAAGAGCAAACCAACGAGAGTTTGTTCATTTTGAAAGAATTTAAAGTACCATTTGTTGTTGCAGCTACGAAAATTGACAGAATTCCTGGTTGGAAGCCAAATCAAGATTATTGTTTTTTAGATACATTTTCTCGACAAAGAGATTTTGTGAGAGAAGAAACAGAAAACAGAATATACAGAATAATCGCACAACTTATTGAAAGAGGCTTTAATGCTGAAAGATTTGATAGAATAAAGGATTTTACAAAGGAAATTTCAATTGTCCCGGTTTCTGGTATAACAGGAGAAGGTATACCAGAACTTTTGATGATGCTAAGTGGCTTATCACAAAGATTTCTAAAAGAAAAATTGAAACTTTCTGATATAGCGAGAGGAGCAATTTTGGAAGTCAAAGAAGAAAAAGGACTTGGAAAAACGATTGATGTTATCTTATACGACGGAAGTTTGAAGAGAGGAGATTATCTTATAATCGGAAAGAAAGAACCCATAGTAACGAAAATAAGAGCGTTATTGATTCCAAGACCTTTGCAGGAGCTTAGGGCAGAGAAAAGGTTCATGAATATAGAAAAAGTTAATGCTGCCGCTGGTGTAAAGATATGTGCCCCGAATTTAGAAGATGTTATTGCAGGTCTTCCTATAGTTGGGGTAGAAAAAGAAAAAGATACAGAAA
>CAYWME010000042.1:0-5353 GCA_964459585.1 uncultured archaeon
CTCCCTAATTTCTTTTTCAGCTCTTCCAAATCTTTTCTTATTTTTTCTTTCAATATATTTAGTTTAAATTCTTCTTCGCATCTAAATCCACTATCTATAAACAAATTAGAATGAGGAAAGCTTGTATCATAAGGAAATTCTAAAGCGGCATTTACTAAATACTTTGCATTTTTTCTTGATAAATTTTCTAAAATTTCAGAAATCTTTATGATTTCTCTCGGCAAGTTTTTTTCATTCTGTTTTACTTCCTTTATTATTCCAATTATCGATTGAAGAGGAAAATTAAAAAATCCTCTTGAAATAAATCCGATAGGCAAGACTTTTCTGGCTTGATCGAAGCCTGCTTTTTCTTTAATTTTCTCATAAACTTTAAGTGAGTCTAGCCAAACTTTTTTATATTCTTCTTTGAAACTTGAGTTATAAACAGAATCTGGAATTACAATTTTTTCTTTATCGATTCCTATCCTTCTAGAACTAAACATTATATAAGACCCAAAAGGAAGGCTTGTAAAATAAAAATCTAAAATTCTACTTCCTTCCATCCAAAAATAGAAGTTTGGAGAAGTTAATAAGGACGCATGCCCTCTTCTTGTAGCTTCTCTATGGAATCCTGATAAAATTTTTTCATCAATCTTTCTTAACAAACCTTCAAAATCTTCTGTTTTCAAAGTTAAAATTCCAGACGCAGCAACGATTTTATCTGGTCCTATTTCCTTAAAGTTTGGTGCAAAATCCAAAAGTTTTACTTTTACTATTTCAGAAATTTTTTTCATACAATTATTTCTTTTTGTCATTTATTTAAACTTGAAAGAATCTTTATAAGCTTTAAACAGAAAAAATATGGTAAATGAAATTGTCTAGGTTTAACAAAAGAATGATAATAGTAAAAACATTCTTTTCGATATTGTTTGCTTCCCTCTTTATTATACTAACAAAAATTAAAATTATACCAATTTTGGGAACAAACATGAAATTTTCAGTATCAGTTTTCTTTGGACCAACAATATCTAGCTTTATAGGAATCGTTCCTGGAACTTTTTCGATCATATTTGCTCACTTGTTTGGTCTTTTGATCGGGTTTTATAAAATCAAAAGCATAACGAGTTATCTTACATTTCTCCCTATAATTACTGCAGGCATTTATTTTGCAAAGATGTTTAAAGGAGACAGAAAAATGATAATACCTTCTATTGCCTGTATGATTTTGTTCGTTCTCCATCCAATAGGAAGAACTGTATGGTATTATTCTCTCTTTTGGACTATACCGATTTTCATAGCTTTGTTTAAAAGCAAAACTGATGTTCTACTCAAAATAAAAAGTTTTAAAGTTTATGCCTATGCACTCGGCAGTGCATACGTTGACCATGCTATAGGAAGCATAATTTATTTATATTATCTTAATATTCCTGCAAAATTTTGGACACAAGCAATTCCTTTGACTTTTATAGAAAGGCTGATAATTGCTGGTGGAATAACTTTAAGCTATTTTAGCGTAAGATTTGCTATAAAATCGTTGAAAGAGCTTGCTGTTCCAATAGCTGTTGTTATAAGAGAAAGAGAGAAAGAGAAGGAAGTGACAGTTCATGAGAAGTAAAGAAGAGATGATAAACTTTCTTTCAAAGTTAAAAGAAGTTTTCAAAATAGTTGAAAAGCATAATGAATGGAGGAGAAAAGAATGTTTAAATATGATAGCAAGCGAAAACGTCATGTCTTTGCTTGCAGAAAAAGTTTTTGTTTCGGATTTTGAGGGAAGGTACAATGAACATGATGAAGAAGCTCATTATCAAGGTACAAAATATTCACTAGAAATTGAAAATCATGTCAATAGAATTTTTGGCGAAAGGTTTAAAACAAAGTTTGTGGATTGCAGACCTATATCAGGAGCTATAGCAAATCTATGTGTATATCATGCTTTTTTAAAACATGGGGATATATTTGTTGCTCCTGGTTTGACAGCAGGTGCACACGTTTCATCAACGAAGTATGGGATTGCTGGAGTAAAAGGATTGAATAGTATCGATGCTTTTTTTGATGAAGAAAAGTTTGTTTTAGATGTTGATAAAACTTTAAAGTTAATAGAAAAAATCAAACCAAAAATGATCATGCTAGGTAGATCTATGTTTCTTTTTCCAGAACCTTTAAAAGAATTAAGAGAAAACGTTGGAGAAATAAAGATTGTTTATGATGCTGCGCACGTTTTTGGATTAATCTATGGAAAACAGTTTCAAAAACCCTTTGAAGAAGGCGCTGATATAATTACTGCAAGTACTCATAAAACTTTTCCAGGGCCTCAAGGTGGAATAATAATAGCCAGAAACGGTTTTGAAGAAAAGGATTGGAAAAAAATACAAAGAGCCATTTTTCCAGGTGTGATAAGCAATCACCACATTCACCGTTTACCGTCTCTTGTAATTACTGCAATAGAAATGAATGAATTTGGAGAGGATTATGCAAAACAAACGATTAAAAATGCTAAAGCTTTTGCGCAAGCAATGTTTGAAAGAGGTTTTAAAGTGCTCTGCGAAAAATATGGATTTACAGAGTCTCATCAAGTTTTGGTTGACGTAAGAGAGTTTGGAGGCGGAAAGGAAGTCGCTAAAAAAATGGAAGAAGCAAACATAATAATCAATAAAATTGCATTCCCATGGGATTCTGATAAAGACGCTACTCAAAATCCTTCTGGCATTAGAATTGGTTTGCAAGAACTTACAAGGTTTGGAATGAAAGAAAATGAAATGGAAACTGTTGCTGAATTTTACAAGAAAATTTTAATCGATAAAAAAGATGCTAGGAAAATGAGAGAAGAAGTTATTGAATTTAGAAAAAATTTTCTAGAACCTAAATATTGTTTTTCTCCTTCGATTGTGGAAAAAATGTTTTGATTTGAATAGCTTTATGAAAAAACTAGAAGTCAGCAGCTTTTAGGAGTTCTGAAATCAAATCATTTAGGTTACAATATGCTATTCCTATGTATTTGTCTGCAGCACCGTAATATACTAATAATTGACCGTCAAGAACAGCATGACCACATGAAAAAACAATTTTGTTTTCATAACGCATCTCTGGTTCAAGGATAGGATCGTCTGGCCGCGAAATAACTCTTGTTGGGTTTTCTTTGTCTAGCAACATAGCACCTATTCTGTATTTCCAATCATAACTAGACACTCCATGATAGATTAAAATTAATCCTTCCGTTATTTCTATAGGCGGACCTGCAGAGCCAATCAAATAATTATCCCATTTTCCTTTTCTTGGTAAAATATATTGATGTCCTTTAAGCCATTCTTTGAAACTAAAATCTTTGAAAAAGTCTATCCAAATTGACGGAATCAAACGATGAAAAAAAACATACAGGTTTTTTCTGAGTTTATGAATGAAAGCGTCTTTGTCCCAAACCCCAGGAGGGGAAATAGTTCTTGGTTTTTCCCACTTACTCCATCTTCTTTCCAGAAAATCTTTTATTGTGATAGAAGTTAATGCAACCCTAACATAGGGAATATTATCAGCTACAGCTGTATATGTCATGTAAATTCTGTTACCTATAACGGTTAATCTTGGGTCTTCAAAAACAGTATTTTTTTTCCCGCTTAATTTCATCTCCCACCTCATTCTAGGTACATAAATTGGTATATCAAGTCTCTCTTCTATGTTAAAACCATCAGAAGAGATTGCAAGACCAAGTGTAGAAGTATTTTCCGGGTTCATAGCTCTGTAAACTATGTAAATTTTTCCTTTCAATTGAACAATCCCAGGATTAAAAGTAGCTTTAGACTCCCAAATATTGTTTTTATTTGGAGATATTATCGGGTTTTTGGTATATCTTATCAATTTCATCATTTTGTTTCCCTTATTAATTTTCTCATTAGTTCATCAAAATTACAATATGCTATTCCTATGTATTTGTCTGCAGCACCGTAATATACCCAAAGCTTTCCGTCTTTAACCAATGCACCACTTGGAAAGAGAACGTTCGGTATATTCCCCATTATTTCGTAATCTGTCATCGGTTCAAGTAAGGGCTTCTTTGTTTTAGCAAGGATTTTGGTAGGATTTTCGTAATCAAGTAAACAAGCAGCTATTCTAAATGTGTTTTCAGGCGTTATGTCTGGGTATATCATCAACCAACCTTCTTCTGTTTCGATTGGAGGGGCCCCGACTTCTACATATTTCTGAGGCGGAATTGCTTCGAACACTGTATACTTTCCGATATTTGATGAAGAAACAAATTTTTTCCACGTCTCTTCGGTTGCTTTAACCATGTCTTCAACTTCGTCCCAGAAAGTAACTATGACTTTGGAAGGTGGTCTATCAGAATTATATTGAAAGATAGCTGCAACCTTACCGTTAATTCTTTTTGGAAACAAAGACATGGCTTTTGCGTTGAAGGGTGTAACAATTCCTAATTTTTTATATGTTTTAAAGTCTTTTGTTGTAGCTAAAGCTACTTTTACAGCGTCTGGTACAGGTGGCCAACTTGCTACAGCGGTATAAAAAATGTAATATTCTTTTTCAAAGAAAACTATTCTCGGATCTTCACAACCATATCCTTCCCACGCGTATTCCGGCCCGAAAAAGAATTTTTTGTTTTTGAAGTTAAATCCATCTTTACTTTCTGCATATCCTATTGATGAAACTTGAAGATATTCACCAAAATTTCTTTGAAGTGGAGCAGAGAGCGCTCTATAAAGCATGACGATTTTTTTGTTGAAATTGATAACGCAAGGGTTAAAAGTTCCGCCTGCTTCCCAATAATTCCTAGGGTCTGGGTACAGGATAGGGTTTCTTATGTATCTTGCCAGACTCAATTTTTATTCCCTCCTCTAATTTTTTGTTTAGTTCTTCTAAATTAACATAGGCAACTCCTACATAATAATCATCTGCACCATAATAAACGAAAAGTTTCTTTTTGTGAATCACAGCTCCACTTGAATAGCATATCCAGCCTTCATACCATTCTTGTGGTTCTATAACAGGTTCATCAGGTCTGAAAATTACTTTTTCGGGATCTTTTTTATCAATCAACATAATTCCACCTTTGTATCTATAGTCGCCATTATATCCCCAGACCTTTTTGAAGAGATTTGGATCCCATGAAGAGAGTTTATCGTAGAAAGGATCCCAGCCAGAAACCGCGTTATAGACTAATAACCAACCAAATTTAGTTTTGATTGGGGGAGCTCCTGCGCCGACTTTTTTACTATCCCATTTTCCTTTTCTAGGATGAATTACCGGATATCCCCATAAGAATCTCCCATCGCCGAAATCTAATGTATCTACATAATCGACCCAAATACTTGGAAAAATTCTATGATAGAAAACATATTTTCCATTTATTTTCTCCGAGAACAAAACA
>CAYWME010000043.1:0-5293 GCA_964459585.1 uncultured archaeon
AGAAAATAGATGCTGGAAGAGATGTCACACAGGACATATATGCCGGAAAAAATGAAAGTCTATTATTAATAGATTTACATAAGCAACTAGGAATTTTTCTAGATTATAACCAAGAGCAGAAAGAACTTCGTGCCTATGTTGTATATAAAAGCGAAAAAAGAGAATTAAAGCTTCGTAACATATGTCCATATCCTATTAATATAGAATCTTTAAACGGCAGTGAAAAAACTAGACTAAAAATTGTGTTAAATGAAGGTCATTTTAATTCCTTGAAACCTGGGCGATTCCTAGATTTCCTATTCAATCTTGAGGTAGTTCTTTATTCTTGAATTCCAGTCTAAGAAATTTAAAATACAAACACCACATTTTTTTTAAGCGCCGGTAGTCTAGCCTGGTAGGACATCGGCCTTCCAATGCTGAGAGCTGCTAGTCTGAACAATGAAGAATTAAAAGCCCTCTAAGTAGAAAGCCGAGGACCCGGGTTCGAATCCCGGCCGGCGCATTCGATAAGTTTTTTAACATTTTAAAATTTTGAAAGTATATAACTAATAGGAATTTTAAAATCAAACAGAAGAAATTAAATATGGTCTCTCAAGAAACTGGAGAATGGATGGTTAAATTTTCTAGGCAAGTAATTGAAAACATAGTAAAAAACCAAAAAACAAAAATACCAAAAAATTATCCGGACGAATTAAACGAAAAGAAAGGTGTGTTCGTTACTATAAGAACATATCCAAAGAAAGAGCTGAGAGGTTGCATAGGTCTTCCGTATCCCACTCAAACTCTTATTCGTGGTTTAATTGAGACTTCTAGAGAGGTTTGTTTCGATCCTAGGTTTCCTCCGCTTAAAGAAGAAGAGTTGAACAAAATAATCATAGAAGTTTCCATTTTAGGCGAACCAAAACTTATAGAAGTAGAAAAACCGAGTGAATATTTTGAAAAAATCAAAATAGGAAAAGATGGTTTAATTATTTCCAATCCTCCGTTTTCTGGTCTGTTGCTACCGGAAGTCCCGTTAGAGTTTGGGTGGGGAATCATAGAATATCTCCAAAACCTGTGCCGTAAGGCTGGTTTACCGCCTAATGCTTGGGAGTTCGAAACTACTAAGATATATAAATTTCAAGCAGAAGTTTTTGAAGAAATCGAGCCAAACGGTAGGGTCATTAGAAAAATTACTTCGCATTAAGTTGAATGATTTTTGATAATTTTTCAATAATTTCTGCAAAGACTTCTTTTGGAGGCCTACTCATCCAAACCTTAACAAAAGGTATATCGCCTTTTTTTCTGTAATATTCTAAAACAGGTTTAGACTGTTTTTTGTACACTTCTAGCCTTTCCTTAATCACTTCTGGTTTATCATCATTTCTCTGAATTAAAGGACTTCCACACTTATCACATTTCATGTCGTTTTTTGGAAGTAAAGGCGGTAAATTGTATTTTATTCCGTCTATAGTTTTTTGAATATTAGCAATGTTGTAATTTCCATCACACTTTGGATTTGAACAAATCCTTCTCGCAGACATTTTTTCTATCAAAACTTCTTCATGTGCCTTAATTTCGATTATAGCATCGATCTTTGCCATCTCGTCTAAAGCTTTAGCTTGTTTTACAGTTCTAGGAAATCCGTCTAAAATGAAATTGTCACTTCCTTCTATTCTTTCTCTCACAACTTCTATGACTATTTCATCAGGAACTAGCTTACCTTCTCTGAGATAGCCCTCGACTTTTTTTCCAAGTTCACTGCCTTTTTTAATTTCTTCTCTGAATATATTCCCAGTAGCTATATGTTCCAAACCGTATTTTTCTCGAAACATAGAAGAATACGTTCCCTTGCCAGATCCGGGTGGGCCAAAAATTATCAACTTCATTAAAACGATATATTTTCGTTTAAGTTTTTATAGTTTTAGTAGATGTTTGAAAGATTATATTTCTTGTTGGAAAATTTTATTTTTAAGGGCCTGTAGTCTAATGGCAGGACGCTGCCCTCACACGGCAGAGACCCCGGTTCAATTCCGGGCAGGCCCATAAATTTAACTGTTTTAATTAACATATATTTGTGAAAAAGTTAGACGAAACCAAAATAAAGATAACTTCTATAAACGTTTTAAAAACTTTGAAAGATTCGTATTCATTAACCGAATTATCTCGGTTTTTCTCTTTACCTGAACCCGTAATAAGCAGGTACTTAAATGGACACGTTCTTCCCAGAAGAGAAAGAGCTGAGAAAATCATCAAAAAATTCAGGGAAGACTTAGTCAACGAAATTTTAAGAAAAAAAATAATTCTATCTGAAGGCAAAGTTTTTAGTCTTCTAAATATTCTATCAGATTCTTCCTTAATGGATATACTTGGGAAGTTGGTTTTTTACGAATTCAAAAACGTCAAGATTAAAAAAATTTTAACAAAAGAGACGATGGGAATTCCATTTGCTTTGGAAATAGCAAAAGAATTTAACGCTAAGTTGGTTGTTGCTAGGTCGAAAAAAGATCTGGGAATAGACGAATTTTTAGAAACAAAAAGAACTTTCAAAGACGGAACCTATTCGTATCTGTATGTACCTAAACACCTAATTAAAAAAAGAGATTCTGTGTTAATTGCAGATGATTCTATAAGAAGCGGTTCGACTCTAAGAGCTTTAGTCAATTTATGTAGATCGGCTAGAGCGAACGTTGTTGGCGCAGCTTTCATAGTTAGCGTGGGAAAAATAATTCAAAAAGTTGGTAGAAAATTCACTTTTCCAACAGTTTGTTTTTTAAACATTTGAAAATTTAACATATTTTTGTAAAAAAATCATTAAATATTTTACCTTATTATAACATAAATATGAAACAAGTTGATATAAACCGAATAATAGGTCTTGCTGCAGTAACTTCAGCAATAACTGGCATTGGTTTTCTGTTGACAGCACCAATTCCTTTGATTCCAGGAGCAATCCATTGGAGAATCCTCGCATTTCTCCCATGTGTGTTCGGGATTTTGTACGGGTCAAAAATAGGTTTCATATCAGGAGCACTAGGAAACACTTTATGGGCAATTCTTGGTGGATACTTCAATATGGCTACACCGATTTTCGATTTAATTGGCGTTGGTTTAACTGGATACATACCTGGGAAATTTGTCAGATTTGAAGAGTGTAAAAAACAAGAAGGACTTATAAAAGCCACAATTTATTCCTTCATTTCAGGAGTCATAATGGTTCCAATTGTTGCTATAGGATTCCAATGGGTTGGTGTGGCCCCATTCGGTGCAGCGGTCTATTTGTTAGCTCTTAGTGACTTACCACCAATCTTGATTGGAACTCCTATCGTATTAGCTGCAATCGCAAAATCCATACGCCCATCAGACATAAAAGTTAGATGGTAAACCTTTCCCTCCCCTTTTTATTTTTTGTGGGAACATGAGCGAAATAATAAAAGTAGAAAATTTAAGTTTTTCTTATCCAAATTCTTCGAAAGTTCTTGATAAAATCGACTTAAAAATCAAAAAAGGTGAAATGATAACGATTTTTGGGCCTAGCGGTTCTGGAAAAACAACATTGATATACTGTCTAAGCGGTATAATTCCTCATCTTATTGAAGGAAAATTGACGGGAAATGTTTTTATCAAAGGGAAAAACACAAAAAAGATGAAAATGAAAGAAATCACAAAATACGTTGGAGTTGTTTTACAAGATCCCGAGTCACAGATTTTTGGATTAACAGTAGAGGAAGATATATCCTTTGGTTTAGAAAATCTTGGTTTAAATGATAAAGAAATCGAAGAAAGAGTTAACAAGATACTTGATTTCATGGGTTTGAAAAAATATCGTGATTTTAATCCAAGATTGTTATCAGGCGGTCAAAAACAAAAGCTCGTTATAGGAAGTGTTTTAGCTATGGATCCAGAAATAATTTTTTTGGATGAGCCATTTTCGAACATAGAGCCTAAATTTAAGTTAGAAATTTTTCAAATTCTCCACTCTTTAAAAAGAGAGGGAAAAACAATAATTTTGGTTGAAAGGAAAATTCCCGAATTCTTGTCACCTATAGACAGGTTTGTGCTTATAGATAGTGGTAAAATATTGGTAGAGGGAGAACCAGAGAAGTTTTTCACAGAGCTCGAAAAGATGAAGTATTCAAAAATCCATATACCACAGATAGTTTCAATATACTCCCAGCTTAGAAAACTGGGTTTTCTTACAAACATGCCACTGAGCGTTGAAGAACTTGAAAGGGAGGTTTTATCGTGTTTGTAATAGAAGTCAGAAATCTTTGGTTTAGATACGATGAAAAATGGATTTTGAAAAACATAAATTTGAAGATAAAAAAAGGTGAGTCAGTGGCGGTAGTTGGCCCTACGGGTTCTGGAAAAACAACATTGGTCAAACATTTCAATGGAATTTTGAAACCCACAAAAGGAAAAGTTTTAGTTAAGGGAAAAGATACAAGAGAATTGCATGCTTCTGAAATCTCAAAAATGGTTGGGTATGTCTTTCAAAATCCTTTGCATCAGATTTTTTCCCCAACCGTTCTAGAGGAAATAGGATTTGCCTTAAGAATAAGAAATGTGGAAGATTGGGAAGAAAAAGTTAAACGAATCTCAAAAAAATTCGGATTAGAATCGAAACTGAAACTTTCACCGCTCTCTATAAGCGCTGGTGAGAAAGAAAAAACAGCTATATCTAGTGTTTTAATAATGGATCCAGAGATTTTGGTTTTTGATGAGCCAACGATAGGCCAAGATTATCAGATATATCTAACGATAAAAAATCTGATTGAAGAACTTAAGAGAGATGGGAAAACTGTTGTTTTGATTTCTCATGATATGGAAATGGTTGCAGAATGTTGTGAAAAAATTATAGGAATGAAGAATGGTGAGGTCGTTTTCAACGGAAGTGTTGAAGAGTTTTTTGAGAATGTTAAATTGGTTGAAGACTTGAATATGAACATCCCAACATGCGTAAAGTTATCAAGACTTTTAAATGGAAAGCCTATCTTGCAAATTCAAAGTTTTTTAGAGGAGATAAAAAATGAAGTTAGGACAATACGTTAAAAAAAATTCTTGGCTTCACAACTTAGAAGGTCGTGCAAAGCTAATTCTTTTTTTCTCTTTTCTAATTCTTGGCTTTTTGCTCACTAATGTTGTAATTTTGTCAGCGATTGTGCTTTGTATGTTTATTTTAGCTTTTTCGGCTAAGATTGGCAGAATTTTTATTTCTAGGTTAAAAGTTTTCGCTGGAATCATAATCATGGCGAGCGTTGTTTGGATGTTCCTATATAAAACTTCATTGTTTATAACAGACGAACAATCACAA
>CAYWME010000044.1:0-5288 GCA_964459585.1 uncultured archaeon
TAACTTAAAAATTAAAACTAAAAAAGCAAATTTTTTAAGAAAATTAAAGCTAAAAGAATTGGTTTTTGGTTTCTGCACAAATCCACCATATACAGAAATGGGTGTTAAAAAATTTGTAGACGCTGGACTTAATTTATTTGGAAAAGATGGTGGTATAGTTTTTCTTGAATTTGGAGACGAATCAATTGGGAACAGATATATTTTTCTCGAGAAATTCTTTGGACAAAGAAATTTAATAATTCTAGAAGTCTTAAGAGGCAAAGTCCACTATCCTTTCATGTTGATGCACGATGAGGATTTTGTTATTTTTAATAGACTTAAGAAAATGATAGATGAAAAAATTATCAAATCAAGGTATTCTATAAATGGGGATATATGGGTTTTCGAATACATTCCAAGAAAAATAAAGAGAATAAAGGCTAAAGGATTGAAAATTTACAGTTATATCTAAAATTCAATTATGAATGAAACAAAGATTCCAAAAAACTTTGAAGTAAAGTTTAGAGAGTTATTGGGAAAAGAATATAAAGATTTAATATCTGTCGTTTTTAAAAAACCTAGAAAATCAATAAGGATAAATACAATTAAAATAACAGTAAATTCGTTAGTTAAGAAACTGGAGAAACAAGGTGCAAAGCTAAAAAGAATCCCTTGGTTTGATAAAGGGTTCTTTGTCACAAACGATTTTGACTTACCGAGAACAATAGAATATTTTTTAGGTTATTATTACATACAAGAAGCCTCTAGCATGGTACCCCCTCTCGTTCTAGATCCAAAAAAAGACGATGTGATATTAGATATGTGTGCAGCTCCTGGTTCTAAAACAACACAGATGGCTCAAATGATGGGTAATGAAGGATTGATAGTAGCTTTAGATGACAGTTTAAAGAGACTGCAAGCATTAAGAGTTAACACACAAAAATTGGGAATAAAAAACACAGTTGTGATTTTGATTGATGCTAGAAAATTTTGGAAAAAAGATGTTAAATTTGGCAAAATTTTATTAGATGTCCCGTGTTCTGGAAGTGGTACAATAATAAGTAGCTATTCAGTTTTTGGCATATGGTCGCCCTTTCTAGTAAAAAAATTATCGGGATTACAAAAACAGTTGATAAGATCCGCATATCAATGCTTAGAAAAAGACGGTATATTGGTTTATTCAACTTGTTCTATAGACCCAGAAGAGAATGAAGAGGTTATTGATTATGCAATAAAAAGGTTTGGAATGGAAGCAGAAGAAATAAGAATAAAAGGGCTTAAGTATAGAGAAGGTTTAACTAAGTGGCTGGATAAGAAAGTCGATAGTCAATTGAAGAACGCAATAAGATTTTACCCACATGATAATTTCACAGAAGGGTTTTTTATATGTAAATTAAGGAGGTAGGTATGGTGGAAATTTTTGAATTAACCAAAAGAGAAATAAAAGAAATAGAGGAAATTATTCGAAAAAACTATGGGGCAAATTTTAAATTTAAAGACATTGTTTTCAAAACAAGCAAGGATAAAATTTGGATTTTAAGTAGAATGTTCAAGAATATAGATATATCTAGAGTTGTAATAAATTCAGCAGGCCTTTATTTTGGCCGTCTAAAGAGAAACAAAAAAATAAAATTGTCTATAGAAGGTGCTCAATTGATTGGTGAAAACGCAACTAAAAACATTGTTGAAGTTGATGAAGAAGAAGCAAAAAGATTCATTCAGGGTCTAAATATAAAAAGATTCAAAAAAGTAAATGCAGAGTTAAACAACTTTGTTTTAGTTAAATATAAAAAGGATATTTTAGGTGTTGGTATACTTAGAGAGACCCATGTTGAAAACTTATTGCCAAAATCTAGAAGAATTTACTTGGATATTAAGAAAGATTAATAGTAGGAATATTTTCCTTTTGCTAAGTCATCCGTGAATTTTTTTATATTTTCAAATTCTTTCATCACAACATCTTCGATTTTTTCTCTTACATCTGCCATGGAAATTCCTTTTCCTGGAATTATTTCAACTGAAACAATGGCTGGGTCGTCTATTCTTTGACCTATTTTACTTACCAACCAAATATAAACTTCTTTTAACCCATTTACAGCTTGTGCGATTTCGTTTGCCATTTTAAACGATAAGAAATTATATATCTTTCCTACATGACTAACTGGGTTTTTGCCTGCAGCGGCCTCGCCAGAGGAAGGTCTATTTAGAGAAATCGTTCCATTAACACGATTACCTCTTCCAACTTGCCCACAATCTGCACCATCAGCGCTAGTTCCTAAAACAGTTAAATACATTCCCGCAATACCTCTGCTTCTTTCGTCCAATACGTTCAGAAAAACATTCCTTTTTTCAAATTCTGAGTTTTTAGTTAGCCATTCGTCTATTTCGTTCAAAACCTCATCTTTTCTTTGAAAATAAGTATCTTCACTATCAATAAATTTATCCACAAAAGCCATAGCAATCGTAAGATCAACCGAACCATTTTTTCTAATACCCATTATCTTTATATCTTCTCCGGTTTCAGGATGTTTTTTCTTAAATTCTTTCGAATTTAACCACTTTTCTAAATTTATTAAAAGATTCTCTAAAGGAGTTAAAGGAGCAAATCCCACACAAGCTGAAGTATCGTTAGCACCAAGAATCTCTTTACTTCTTTTGAATATGTCAGTCAAAGCAGCTGATCCCTGCTTCAATTCTATCTGATATTTGACATGCTCATAAGGATCTACAAATCTCATGTTTTCCTTAAACCATTTCTTTGCAGTTCTAAGAGCAATTTCATCGACAGGTATATCAATTTCCCCAGCTTTGTAAGTTGCTCTATCTCCTATGACTAAAAGCATCGGATGTTTAACGATCCCACCACCAAACTTGTTTTCTGTTTCTCCTGCAACTAATAAAGCCTTATCAATATTATGATGAAGAATTGAACCAACCTTTTTAACATATTCTTGAGATAACTCTATAGAAATCTGATTGACAATTAGGTCGGTTATAGTATCGGGGTGTCCAAGGCCCTTTCTTTCAACAATTTCAATTGGCTGCTCAGAAATTGGGATTTGATTTAATTCATTTATCGACAAGTTCATAAGACTAATTAAGGAGACAGATAAATAAAAAAATATGCGCCAGTCGTCTAGCCTGGTAGGACACTGCCCTCCCAAGGCAGAGGCCCGGGTTCAAATCCCGGCTGGCGCATTTCTGTGAGGGTAAATTTGGGAAAATTATATAAAATCATTTCACTCCTTTAATTCAATAATTTCATAATAAAAGTCTTACAGGTTTATCCTGAATTTAAAAATTATTTATTCAAACTCTCCTCTATCTTCTTTATATACTCAAGATCAACCTTTCTCCTTAATTTTTTCCTAACTCTTA
The DNA here is from genome assembly GCA_964459585.1 of uncultured archaeon. GTDB lineage: Archaea > Aenigmatarchaeota > Aenigmatarchaeia > CG10238-14 > EX4484-224 > EX4484-224. The sequence continues at coordinate 3,358 of CAYWME010000044.1, forward strand.
ATTCACCCTTAAGAGGAGAAACAAGAAACTTCATACCTTTAAATTCAATCTCTTTAGGTAAAATCCTAGATTTTTTCCATCTATTTCCAATTTTAACCTCTAAATTACTCATAACCTCGACTTTTACTCCTTTTATCCTAAAAACACAAAAACAATATCTGAAAAATTCTGAAATTCCATACTTTAGCCGCTCAATTTCATACTCTTCAAGCAACTTCTCTATTTTCCTGATGTCTCTCTTGTTAGTTAAAATATCGATATCAGGTGGAGAAACATCAACCCCCTGAACCATAAGAGAAGCACTTCCAACTAAAATCCATTTAACTTTTTTTAATCTTTTATTAAGAAACTTTAAAACCTCTACAATCTTTTTTCTTGAGGGTTTTAATATAAACAATAATTAAATTTTACTCCATATTAAATCCTATTAGGCCGGAGTAGCTCAGTTGGTTGGAACGCCACGCTCATAAGAAAATGAGCTTTGAGAAAAAATATTAAATTCTATCTTTCTAACTAATTTTACATGACAAAAAGAACTGGACCAACAAATCCTCATTTAAGAAAGTTAATAAATTTTCTTAGACTGAAGTCCAAAGAACTTAAAGCTCCTATATGGAAAGTTGTAGCAGAAAAACTTGAAAAACCAACTCGCCAGAGAATAGAAGTTAATTTGAGCGGAGTCGAAAGATATGTGAAAGAAAACGAAACTATAGTTGTGCCTGGAGTTGTTTTGGGAACTGGAATTCTTACCAAAAAACTAACCATAGCTGCTTGGAGATTTTCCCGATCAGCTAAGAAAAAAATTGAAAAAATAGGAGGAAAAGCTATAAGTATTAAAGAACTTGTGGAGAAAAACCCAAAAGGAAATAATGTGAGGATTATGGGTTGAGAAGATGATAATATATGACGCAGAGAATCAGATTGCCGGAAGACTCGCTTCTATTATAGCCAAAAAACTATTAGAAGGAGAAGAAATAGTTGTTGTAAACGCTGAAAAAGCTATAATATCTGGAGAACCCCAATCAGTTATAGAAGGATTCAAAAGAAAGGTTCAAAGAGGAGATGCGCATAAAGGCCCGTTCTATCCAAAGAAACCAGACAGAATTTTCAGGAGAATTGTAAGGGGAATGCTTCCTTGGCATAAACATAAAGGAAGAGAAGCTTTCAAAAGACTAAAAGTTTACGAAGGTGTACCAGAAGAATTAAAAGGAAAGCAATTCATAAAAACAGAAGAAGCAAACGGTGAAAAGTTAAGAACAAAATATATAACTATCAAAGAAATATCAATAGCAATAGGAGGTAAGAAGGTTGAGTAAGAAAAAAGAAACGAAAAAAAGAAAAAAGGCAGATTACGTGTTTGTGGTAGGGAAAAGAAAGACTGCAGTTGCTAGAGCAAAAGTGGTTAAAGGGACCGGAAGAATAATCATAAATTCTAAACCGTTAGAAGTGTGGGGAACTGAAGTTTCTAGGATGTTTATTAAAGAGCCTTTGATTTTAGCTGGAGACTGGGCCAATAAACTTGATTTTTATGTGAATGTAAGAGGGGGCGGAGCCTTTGGTCAAGCTGAAGCCATAAGAATGGCTATAGCTAAGGGAATTATTGAATTTAGTAAAGATGAAAAAATTAAACAAACTTTTTTAGAGTATGACAGAAATTTATTGGTTTATGATCCTAGAAGAACAGAGCCACATAAAGCGAAAGGAGCAAGTAAGCGTGGAGCACGAAAACATAAGCAGCGTAGTAAAAGATAATATATTTTAGATTATATAAATCATTTTGAGATTTTGAAATGAGGTCTCGAAAAAATTAGAATTTTTAGAGAGAAATTTCTACTGATGAAAATAAATGGAAAAATCTTAGAAGTTATCAACGGATGTTTACTTGGTGATGGATGTATATTCTCAGATAGGGAGAAATATTTTAGATTTAA
>CAYWME010000045.1:0-5115 GCA_964459585.1 uncultured archaeon
AACATTGAAGATTGAGCCGTAAGGTGGAAGTTGGAGGTTGTTTTTGAGTTGACCATAGATCGTGATAGATTGTACAGTATATCCAGAGACTGCTTGTGAAGAATAGCATTCGTCATCTACATCCATTCTCCAATTTTGAGGACCGACTTGATAAGAACAATTTGGATCGAAATTATAACTTAGATATCCCGAGTTGTCTGTAAGTAACTTTATTGGTTGACCATAAGTTGACCCGTCGTATGTGATCGTTATACTTCCGTTCACATCACTGCCAGTATATTCTCCCTTATCAGAATCATATACTCTTGACTGTAGTAAGACTGCTTGGCCTTCCCTATCTACTCCAGGTGGTGCAGACGTTGCGTATAATTGAACATCGTCACGAATTATTTGTTGTTGCTGTGTAAAATCAACTGTGTTATTCCAATAATCAGTAGCCGTGACGTTGAATATTCTTGTTCCTTTATCAGAACATTCAAATGTATTATCATATGTTATAGTAGATGTACTTAATCTACAATCTGGTGCATTACATATTGTTGAATTCAACAATTTCCATCCATTAGTATCATTTATCCAAAGGCTTACATTCATTTTTTCAAAACTAAACATTCCTTGATCTTCATCATATACATTTATTTCGAATGTCCAGGTTTCGCCCCAACCATAAGGATTGATTGGGTCATCCGTTGTTATACTTAAACTAGCAATAGTTGGTTGTGTGACCAAAACAAATGCGTTTGTCACATTCAATATTTCAGAAGAATTATAGTTTTCTTTAGATGTATTGACACTTGCATTGTAATATCCCAAACTCCATGTAGATGGGTTAAATGAGTAAGTAGCATAACCACTGGAATTTGTATACACTTGTCCAAAATGCTCTGTACTTCCTTGGATAGCCTTTATGTCAACAAGCGCTGAATCAACTCCACCACAATCATCGGAAACGTATACCAAATAATCTATATTCTCAATTCCTTTCTTATAACTACCACCATTTGGTTCGACAATTTGAATGTCAAGTGGCGTTGTTATTAATGTTAGGTCCCATTCTTGGCTCCAAGTCGGTTTATAACAAGTTTGCCCAAAGTATACTTTCCATTTCTGAGGACCAACATCATAATTACATTTCTCGCTTGATGGGAAATCATCATAGATATATCCACCCGGATCTATCGTTGACAATTCAATGTCTTTAACGTAGTTTAATCCATCGGTGGTTACCCAGAATTGACCTAAATCGTTATATGAAGCTGGTGAACCCGTATCTAGATCATTTATTCGAACCTTCAACAAAGCTCTCTCTCCGTTTGTAACGTTACTTCTATTCAACACGACATCATTGCCATTTATCACGCTTATCGATATATCATCTCTTTCTAAACTAAACGTTCCTACACCCGATTCCGCATAATCTTCTGGAGAACCAGATGGCGTTACTGTTAAATAATCGTCTGTTCCATTAAAGAAGAATTCATGAGTTGAATTTGTGATTAGATCGTTACAAGTAAACGTACGAGTAAATGTGATTATTTGAGATTCTACCCCTGCGGCTTTACTCTTTCCTGTTATAGGTGGTAACAGTGACCAGCTTCCTCCACCAGGTCTCTCATATAACCATACTTGAACTTGGTCTAAATCTTCATCTGTAACGTTCACTCTAAATGTCCAGGTTTCGCCCCAACCACCAACTGTCCCGCCTTGTTCAGATTCTACACTAGCTGATATTAATTGTATTAAAGGCTTTGTTTCGACCCAGAATGCACTTGATTCTGTATAATCAACTGAATTATACGTCTGCTTCTCTGCATAAACTCTCACATTATAATATCTTGGATACTTACCACTTGTGTTGAAAGTAGAATTATAGTATCCAGTACTTTCTCTTACATTCCCCAGATAATAAGTTTTACTTTTGTAAGTGTTTGTCACAGACATATTTAAATAATCTGGATCAATCAGTGCATTACAATCATCTGTTATATTTACTCTTATCGAAATGTTGTTTCCACGGTAGAATTCTTCTTCGTTTGTTGGCTGAATTACACTAGCACTCAATGTTCCTTTGACCGTTAAATTCCACGTATCTGAATATGAGTTTAGATAACACCCTTGATTCTCAACAAACGTCGTCCAATTTTGAAGTCCAACCTGGTAAGTACAGTTTGGTGAAAAGTCGTATGTAGCATATCCTGCACTTGTGTTCACTTCAGTAACCGTAATGTAGTTTATACCATCATAAGTTATGTTGAACTTAACTAGTGTATTATCAGAAACGTCTCCACCTTTTTCTAAATCTTGTACATGAACTTTCAGAGTGGTAGTTCCAGAATTTCTATCTACAACACTTCCATTTCCACTTACTACATCAATTTTCAAAGTGTCTTTTGTTATGTTTGGGCCCTGAAGGGTTTCAGTCGTGACTGTGTTATATCCATCTTGCAGTACAAAATAATAGTAATTGTCTGTTCCTATATCTGAACAAGTAAAATTAATCAACCATGAACAAAGCCCATGTCCACCAGTCACATACTTTTGTGGTTGTGATTCGAAATAACTTCCACCGTTTGTTGAAACGTACAGTATACAGGTTACGTCATCGTTATCAGCATCGTCCACCTGAATTGAATAGTTGTAAGTATTTCCCCAACCACTCTCATTCGGGTTAACTGGAATTATAGTATATGTCGTAGGTGCATTTTGCAAGTAGAACCAATTATTGAACCATGTTGAATTATCATGATAATAGTTTTTAGTACCATTAACCCTGATGTCCCAGTATCCTGGTGTTTTAAACGTCGAATCCCAAGTACAATTATAATAACCGTTTCCGATATCATCTACAGGCAAACATTCTTCTATTTGATCTAGTGGAGACTTTAAGCTTATGTTTACTGTGCTTTTATTTAGCAGTCCCTCATTAGAGCAATCAGAATAAACTGTAGAATTTATCGGTATTATTGTAGCTGTCTGGAATGTAGAACCGTTTTCTGGATACGTTAAATTAACTTTTAGTTGTCCATAAATCGTGAACAGTACAGAATCGCTTTCTATATCTTTGTAACAATTCTCGCCGATCGTAGCGACTTTCCAGTACTGCGGCCCAACGTTGAAAGTACAGTTTGGATTAAAGTAGAAGTATACTTTTGAATCGCTTTGAGAGTAGTTTGTTAACCATACTAAGTATTCGCTGCCATTCCATGTAACTTTTAATTTAGATTCAACGTTCGGACCAGTAAGTGCATTCCTATCCAAATCTTTCAATGTGGCAACAAATGTAGCTAAATCATTATACTCTCTATCAACCTCAGAACTAGACAAAGCCGGTTCGACTATTATTTGTATATCGTCTTTATCTAGAGTTATGGTTGATGATGTATTGTCCGTCTTACCATAGTAATCTGTTGCAGTCAAATTCCAAACTCTTGTTCCCTTATCACTACATGTGAAATCGTCTTTTTGTATAAAGTCAAAACTACATGGACTTGAAGTACATATAGTCGAATTAATCAACTTCCAACCAGATGTTAGGTTTACCCACAAGCTTACGTTGACTTCATCCTCACGTGGACTTATAGTTAGATCATCGTCTGTCAAGATGAAAGAGAATGTCCAGGTTTCGCCCCAACCACCGGTTGTAGAACCTTCAGCTGAAACAGCAGAATAAGTATCAATGTTCGGCTTGGTTATAAGAACAAATGAATTTTCTTCAGTATAAATACTACTTGAGTTATAATATATTTTACTCGAATTTATCGTAGTGTTCCAATGACCTAAATATGAAGTTGGCCATCCACCAGTCTCACTAGCCGAAATAGTACAATTATAATAGCCGTTTCCTTCATCTATGACAGGAGAACATTCTACGTCATAGTTTCCTTTCTTAACATGGAATTCTACTTGAGCCCCACTCACAAGTCCACAATCGTCTTGTACATAACCTCTAAGCGGTATGCTTTCTTCTCCCTTAACGTATGTGTCGTTGTTCACAGGCTGGGATATGAATGATTCAAGCGGCTGAGCAATAACAGTAAACGTGTAGTTAGACGAATTTGCATCTTTATACCAAGAGTTTTCTACAGTACCTGCTTTCCACCATTGTGGGCCAACCTCGTAATAATTGTCAGTACAATCTGCAGTAAGTAAATAGCTTACATTTCCTGATTCTGTATCTGTTCCAGTAGTTAAATAACTCGGTGGTGTAGGTTTGGAAACAAATGATGAACCGTCTGTAGTTAAGAAAAATCTTACTTTAGCTCCTTCTACTGGAGCATTTTTGTCTGCGTCAAATACTTTGACTTTTAGAGTTGCGTTGGAACTCAAATCACTTCTCTTCACAACCGAATTATTTCCTTCCATTAGAACAAAGAACACATCGTCTTTTTCTATCGTGAAGCTTACTATAGATGTATTTGCTTTGTTTCCATCATCATCAGTTACATTAAAGAATAATTCCCAATCACCTATGTAATTACCAGTTGCCCATGTCTTTGGAAAAGTAACTCTTACGTTTATTCCGCTTACACTAGAGTTACACCCATGTAGAGTCCATGCAGAATCTCCAGATTTTCGATAATAAGAACAAACAGTCAATGTATCATAATCATAATCGGTTGCGTTCACAACAAACTGCCACTGCTCGCCCCAACCACCCAAGTTGTTCGTACCTCCTGAGACTTCTTGTTCGCTTACAGCATCTTCAGCAAATAACTGCGGAACGGTTTCTATCCAGAAAGCATTCAACTTAATTGTTGTGTTAGAGTTATATTTAGTTCTGTTTATGAAAGATGTGACATCATACCATCGAGTTGGTAACAAACTTGAATTGAAAGTACAGTTGTAATAGCCATCTCCTTCGTTGTTTGTTGAATTACATGAAAATGTTTGTGAAGTTTGTTGAGATTTATACGTAAGATTAACTTCTGTTAAATCTGTTATGTTCACTTCACAATCATCGTATGCATGAATTCTAATCGTAACATTTTCTCCCCTTAGGTATTTTTCTCCGTTTGGTTGCAGAATATCATTGTATAATTTTCCTACAACATTAATTGTGAAGTTTGTTGTGTTTGTGTCTATGTAACAAGAGTCTGTGATTCCTGCTTTCCACCA
>CAYWME010000046.1:0-5094 GCA_964459585.1 uncultured archaeon
AAAAAGATTATATGAAAGGGGTTTGAATAATGTTCATGTGATGCTTCCGTTTGTTATTAGAGTAGAAGAATTTAAAAAAGCAAAAGAGATCGCTGAAAGAGTTGGATTGCCAGATGATGTTAAATTAGGTATAATGGTCGAAACTCCAGCTGCTGCTTTAACAATCGAAGCGTTCTGTAAAGAAGGCATCAAATTTGTAAGTTTTGGAACAAATGATTTGACTCAATTGACTTTAGGTATAGATAGAAATAACGAAAAAATTGCAAAGCTTTTTGATGAAAGACACGATGCAATTAAACATATGATTAAGCATGTGATTGATGTATGTAAAAAATATGATGTCGAAACGTCGATATGTGGAGAAGCACCGAGCAATTATCCTGAGTTTGTTGAGTTTTTGGTAAGAAGTGGAATAAAAAGTATATCTGTGAACATAGATGCTTTAGATAAAGTGAGAAGTAAAGTTGCTGAGGTCGAAAAAAGAATTTTGGAGGAAGTTATTCATCACTAAAGAAATTATTCTGTAGCTAGTAAATGTGTATTGGAAGTTTATTCTTTGTTTTATTAGAATAATATTCTAAAATTTCTGTAGTTTCTTTCTTTATTTCTTCTTCATAGTCTGGTATTACAATGATTATTGCTCCTGTCAGGCCCATGAGTTTTGATTGTTCTTTTCTTTTTTTGTTGATAGATTTTTCAAAATCATTAATTTTTTTAAGAGCATTTTTATAATATTCCGGATCAATTTTATATTCTTTGCCATTATATTTCACTTTCACAATTTTTATATCGTGTAAGAATTCCACGCGCTCGAATCGAGGCATGATTAAAACTAGTTAGTTAAAAATAAGTTTATTGTATATGTTATACGTATAACATATTAGAATAACTGTTTTTTATTTATTACAAATATTCTAGCATCTAAATCACCATAATTAACGTCTAGTGTTTTTTCAAAATTCCATTTAGGAATTAAATTCTCTCTTTCTTTAGCTGTTATGAAAACTAACATTTTCCAATCGTTTTCTTTCAAATTCTCAAAAAACCCATTATATGTTTTTTCTAAATCTTTCTTTTTTGTTCTTATACCATATGGAAGGTCAACAACTATTTTATCATAGTTTAAATTACATTTAGTTGCATCACACTGAGAAAAATTTATCTTAGCTTCGGCTATCTTAGCATTGTTCATAGCTTTTTCAACTTCACTTCTCTTTATATCACATCCAAAAACTTTTAATTCGCTTTTTTCTTCCTGAGACCTACACTTTCTTATAAGTTCAACAAATTTTTGTTTATCTAAGAAGAATAACCTAGTGAAAGCAAAATTTCTTTGTTGATTCGGAGGTATGTTGTTCAGATACAAAAAAGCTTCTATTGGGATAGTTCCACAGCCACACATAGGGTCAATTAGTGATTCGTTTTTTTCGATTTCAGCTAACCGCAACATACAATACACAATAGTTGATTTTAGGGGAGCTACTGACGAAAATTTTCTATACCACCTCTTATGGAGAGAATCCTCACCAGTTGTATCGATTCCTATCCAAAAGTTATTTTCTCTTACTTCAACTCTGATTATTACGTGTGGATTATCCAGATCAACTTTCAACCTAACTCCCTTACTATCTTTATATGAATCTATTACAGCTTGTCCAGCAACTTTACCTATATCTACACTGGTGAAATTATGCCTGCCTATTCTTTCTGGCCTTATAGCGAAACTTTGAGTTGGATATATCAAAGAAGAAAAATCAATTTTCTTCGTTTCAGAGTAGATGTCTTCAAGCTTTTCGAAAGAGCCCTCTTCTAATAATAAAATTACTCTGTGTAGAGATCTTGACAAATAGTTTAGTTTATAGATATCATCTTCCTTACCTTCAAATTCTATCGCACCTTTGTGATGAACTTTAGCTTTTCTTCCGGCTAATTCTTCCACTTCTTTTATTGATATATCTTCTAGGCCTGGGTTGCAAGTAGCCAGAAACTTCATGAAATTACTTACAAAGATAAGGAATTTAAAATTCGTGTTCTCTTATTAATTAGATGCGCGTGGAAGAACTATCAGAAAGATACAAACAATTGAGAATTATAAAACAATACAGTAAAAAAGATTATCTAGACGAACTTTTTCCAGCCTCGAAGATATACGAAGAAATAGAAAAAGATTTGAAATTTATAAACGACCTAAAACCAAATTATAAAGTTGTTTTGTCACTTAAAGCTTTGTTCTGTGAAAAAAACCCGAAAGGCAAAATCTTATTAAAAGATGACCACTTTACTCCTTTTGTTAAAAAACTCTTTCAAATGTCAAAAGTCTTTGAAGAAGATGTTGTTGTTTATACATCATCATCAAATAAAAACCAAAGAGTCGAGGTAACGAAAATTTTTGATAGAATTAAAAATCTACAAAAAATTTTGAAATTAATTAAAATTATTTTGTTCGACGAGGAACTAAATTTCTCGCATCAAATAATCGTGGATTTTAAACTAGTAGAAAGTTACAAAAAAGTGTTTTTGATTTCACAAAAAGAGTGGAGTTACTATTCTAGAAAAATTGAAGAATTCATTCCAGAAGAATTGAAAAAAATAAGTTTGCCAAAAGAAAAATACAAAGAAGCATATTCGTTTTCAGATATTCCATTAATTCTCAAATACTATCTAAACATCTCACCTGTTATATTAAATCAAACAGAAAACCAGGAAGTTTCAATAAGATGTTTAAGAGCAAATAACTTTGACCTCATGAAGAAAATAAGAAAAAAGAGACTAAATGATTCAAATTTTGTTGAAATTTTAAAAGAATTGGATAATTATCAGGTAGAGTCTTTTGTGAGGAGAAAGGCAAGAGAGAAGGGTTTAATAAAATTGAATGATAAAAAAGACATTTCAAAAACGGTCTTAGAGTATTTTGGTTTCGAGATAATTCCATGTAGATTTCCAAAAAACATAGATCAACTTGAGAGATAATATTTTGAAGAAAATCCGATACACGTAGTAATAGATTTTGATAACAAATCAAGCTATGAATCTGCTAGATATATCATCAACTCAATAGTCGATGAGCTAGAAAAAATAGGTATAAAAGGTAGATTAGCGGGAACTGGTACGAAAAGATTCGGAGCTCATTATCATTTTTTTGTTACATATCCAGATATCTTGGTCGTTCCATCTAAAACTGAAACTTTCGAGAGCTGGAATAAGCTACCTCACGGAAGAAAACTTTTACATTCCCTTGAAAATTTTATAAGAACCTTGTTATTAAAGATTGTATCGCAAAAAGACTTAAGTTGTGGGTTAGATAGCTCGAATGTATATGAAACATATACTTCTAACATGATAGCTGAAGTTAATTTAAGATACAGAGTAGGAGTTAAGGCAATTGGGAGTCTAAATTCCAGTAGAAAATGGGGATCGAAAAACTTCTTAATAGGAAACAGAATGCCAAAAAACAGTACAGAATATGAGCGTCAAACGAACTCTGCATACATTTTGAAAAACATATTTGATATTGTAAAGAAAGTCAAATTTGAAGAAGAAATGAAAGCCAGTAAAAGAAATTTAGAAGTAATCAGAAAGTTTTTGCCAGAAGATGAAGCAGACTTACTAAATGAGATATATACTAGATTTAAGCTGAGAAAAATATTTCCGACAATTAGATGGATAGTGAGACAGAAAATTGGGTTATAGGGCCCGAGGCGGGATTTGAACCCGCTCCTCCGGCTCCACAGACCGGTGCGCTAACCAGGATACGCTACTCGGGCCATCTAAAAAAATACTAGCAATTCTACTTTAAAAACTAAACCTTATAAGAGAACTGATAATTTCATCAAATAAATTATCTTCAAAGTTTTCGATGTTTGATTCTATTTCACACCGCTCTTCTATAGTTTTATTGGTGTTTCCAAAATCATCGTACTCTATTGTTTTCTCTATTTTTAAAACAGCTACTATAGGTATGTTGCCCTCTAATAGTTTTTCTTTTGCCTCTTCTATATTTGCTGCAGAAAGTTTACTTATAGTTGTTTCGTGATACTCTCTTTGTGTCCCATCATCGAAGCACATACCACCCCACGAAAATAGTTTCATTAAATAAAACCTGTTCTTGTGTTTCAATATATATTGGCCGCTTCCAGTAATTTTTGGAATTTTTTCCATACTATATCTTGGAATCTTTATTATCGTTTTATCGCCTTTCTTCTCTACTTTCCCTTGTTTGATTTCAAGAATTATTTCATCATCAGTTTTTTTGATATATGGAAAGTTCTCTTTTAATGTGTATATTTCTATATTCAGCTCTCTTTTGTTTTTGAGTTAAATCACAAGTTGTTAAATTTGGTAGTAAATCAACAACCTCGTTTGTAGCAGCACCTTTTTCAAAACTTTTTGAGTATAAAAAATTGCTCATTAATAGTTACTAAGAACGTTAAAAATAAATTTTTAAATTTTCTTTGAGTTTTTTATCAATTCTATTAATTTGTTTAAGTTTTCTTCTCGTGTGTAAAATTCCATATATCCTAAATTTTCATAATCTCTTGCTACTTCTTTAACCTTATTTGGATTGTTTTTAACTTCGTCTAGAAGCTTCATTCTTCTTTCGATCGTTGCTATTGTGTCTATCTTAATGTCACCAACTAGTTTTGGAAATCTGAAAACTGGTTTTGATTCTATTTTTGGATCTTTTGATGGGCCCCTCCCATAAATCAAAATCCCCCTATCAGCAACCGGATAGCCTAATTCTTCTAAAATCATTTTCTCTAACACCATTTGCATTGCATGGTATCTCTTATGTATGTATTCTAAACCAACTGAGGATTTAAGTTCACCAATAACTAACTCGTCTTCGTTATTGACTAGAAGAAAGTCTACTTGACTGACACACAAATATTTTTTAGAAAAAACTATCTTGGTGTAAAATCTTTTTTCTGTAAAATCTTTCCTCCTAATAGGTTCTAGTCCAACAATTCTCCATATATGATGGTTAATGTATGCATTATTATTAGGATCTGAGAGAATAAGTTGATGCAAGATTTCACCTAGTTTCAATCTTCTTTTACCCTCTTCTGTCGGTGGAAATCCAAAACGATTGTATAA
>CAYWME010000047.1:0-5007 GCA_964459585.1 uncultured archaeon
GCTTCTAGCATCTGGAATTTCGAACGTGACTATAATATTTTTTGTAAAACTCTTTAGTTTCTCTATTTCGCTATTTATGACAGTTTCGTCTTTCTCAATGAGTTTTATTTCTTTTTCAATATCATTGATTATACTTTCATCACCTTTTTTTTCTAACCATTTGAATAAATTTTCTAAATGTCCAATTAACATCTGGGCTGAAACCAAAGAATAATAAAATTCTTTGAATTCTTCAGCTTCAGGCTTACCAGCTTCCACAACTTCTCTCCAAACATTATCCAAGAATTTATCATCATTTCCATGTTTTTCGTGGAGTTTATCCAAGAGGTGTTTATATATTTTATAAAATTCTTGCCAAACCGGGTTTTCGTCTTTCGTAAAATATATATAGTGAGCTATTATATCGAATGTGTCTTTCAATTTAGCAAGTCTTCCTTTTTCTCTCCAATTATAATGAGTGTCTCCGCTTAGCTTTCTTTCAAGCATATTAGTTATTGATTGTTTATATACATTTTTCTCAATTTCTCGTATTGTCGATTCAATTTCTTGGGCAGGGAAATTAGCGGCTGCCATAGTTTGTCTAATCATGCTTATGGCTTGACCTGTGGATGGTGCCCTTCTTTCTATGAATTCCTCAATCTCTCTTGTATCAATCCCTCTTTCTCTCAATTTTTGAGATAAATCCTCTCTAAAGAATCTCAACAGATGATCTCTTTGTTCGCTTTCTAAGAGGGTCGTTTCGTCTTGCAACAAAATATAACCTGCCCATCCCTCTCTATAACCATATTTTTCTATGAACCATTTTCTAAGTTTCTTATTTTCTTTAAGTAAATAAGAGATGAATCTTCCCCAAGGATCTGATGGAATTATCTCTAGTTTATGACCAGTATAAGTTATAAGTTCAGGCCAAAAATGCAGGCATGCATGAAATAAAACATATTTAGCTCCTATGTATATGGCTGATTTTGTTGATAGTCTTATGTGTTTTTCCGCTTGCGAATATTCACCGACTTCAGGTATTTCAAATGGAATTGTTAAGCTTCCATGAACAAGTAATTCTAAACCCTGTTTATTTGCTACATACCTTATCTCTTTACTTTCTGTGTATTGAATTTCATGTGGAACGTCAAGTGAAAGTTCGATAGAATTTACACCTTTTGTCAATCCATAACCAATCTTTCTTAAAGCCGTAGCTAAGCTAGCGTCCCTCGCTATAGCATAAATTCCTGTTGATGCAGCGATTTTGAATTGTTTTGGAATGGCTATCACCTACACTGGCACTTTAAATAACTTGAATAGAAATCCTTTTAATTTGCCCATTTCTATTCCAGATGTTGTAAAATAAAACTTTGTGAGTCTATCGGTAAAAGCGAATTCATATGGGCCCTTTGCTCTGAAAAAAGCAAGTTTCAATCCAAATTTTTTAAGTTTTTTTAAGATTTTTTCTTGCTTGTATTCTTTCGAATAGACCTTTTCAGGTTTCTCCATAGATGCTTCCTTAACAGATTCTTCTTCAAAGATGGTTGGAAATTCACTCGATAAGATTTGCTGAATTGAAACCCATTTTTTACTTGCTTCCTCAAATCCAAACTCTCCCAAGAGACCTCCAATTTCCATTTCCATCACTTTATTTCTTGCTGTAAGCTCCAGGAGGTGACCAACTATTACATTTTCGGTTTTTACGTAAGTTTTTAGCACTTTGATCTCAAAATCTTCTATTTCTTCACCGTTTGGCATTTTGAAAACAGCTCTAGTTAATGGTATGTCAAAAAAAACAAAATATGGAGAAAAAGGCCAATTTTCTCCAGCTTCACCCAATCTTCTTTTTTGGTACGTGTCAGCAAGAGTTTTTATAGCATTATATACATCCAGTGGAGTTATTACAACACCATATGTTTTTTCAATTTTCTTGATAATTACTCTCAGCACTCTATCAACAACTTTTGGTACAGGCAATGCAGGAACAGTACCGTCCCAATCTTTTACAGTTTTACTGAGATATTCTATTTCTTTAGACGTAAATCCTGCTTTTCTCGCTGGAACAACATTCATAATTTCTAGGGGCTTTCTGTACTTTTCTGAAACAGCTATGGGTTTCCATGCCCACAATCTCATAAAATCAATAGTAAAAGCTTGGGCATCTGGTCTAAAAAACGAAGTTTTTATTTTTCCCCTTAGAGCTGGGTTTTGCAGCGCATCTATTATCATTTTGTACCTAGCAATAATAGGCCTTGCCATTTCTATATACTCTCTTAAAGAAGCTTTTCTTGCTTCAACCAGTTTGACCAAGTTTTGATATCTCTGTTTAACAGTAGGGCCAAACAGATTGTTTTTCCACTCAACAAAAAGTTTGTTTTTTGTTGCCAATATAACAGCTTCCGCTTCAGATACTTCCAATTTTTTGGCTATAACTTCTGGTGTTGTATCCGAATCGTCCAATTTCATAAAGTCTGATATAATGGTTGGCCACCTTGCTGCAATAGATCTCAAGGCAATTGGTATGTTTGGTAAATCTGTGTGAGCATCAACCATGTCGACAAAAATAGATCTTAAAGTTTGATTGCCTTCTTCAAATAATTTTTTGCCTTCTTCTTCACCTTTTTCTAGAATTCTTTTCGCTTCATTCAATAATTTTTCACCTTCTTTTCTGTTTTCTTTCATCAATTTTTTTCCTTTCTTCATCAACTCTTTTGCCATTTTTTCTCTTTCTTTTGGATCTAGCAATTTTTTTCCTCTTTCAATTTTTTCGTAATAACTCATGTATTCTTTATACTTCCTAAGGTCATGTTGAGCCAATTCTAAATCTGTTATAGCTGTTGCTATGCTAACAAGGTGTTGTTTAATCCTTAGTTGTAATTCTTCTCGTTGGCCAATTGTCATGTCATAATAAGGTTTGTTAGAAGGTGAAACAAAAACCCATTCGTCTATTTTTGCATTTTCATAACCCATTCTTGACAACCAAATAGACAAGACATAATATCCTTTTGTCCCTAAGCCTATAGGGGTTGTAAAATTTAACAACTCTACTTGATTCACGGGGTTAATGTTTATTCCTTCACCAGGTTTTATTCCACTTCCCACTACAGGACCTTCGGGATATTTTATCATTAATTAAAATTTTTCGCAGACTCTATATTTATGTAATCATCAAAAAAATGCCAATTGCAATTAAAATCACTCCAAATAACATTCCAGCTTTTGTAAATTCTTCTGGTTGAAAATCAGAAGCACTGGGAAAACCAACTAAAATGGAAGCTCCAATTACTATGAATGCAATCCCACCTAGTTTAAAAGACATCATATCACCATAAACAAATAAAAGAAAGCCATAGATGCGAAGAATTGAAATTTAAAAAAAACTTCGTTCTCACAACCAAACGCAACCAATAGAAAAAAACTACCCAGAAAGAAGAAAATCGGCTTTAAAAATTTCATTAATTTAATTTAAGACACCAAAAATTTATATATGCCAATATTTGCAAGAGCAAAGCTAGTAATCCATGATGATTGTCTTTCATTTTCTCCTGGAAGCAGATATCCTGGAGTTCCTTATGCTAAACTAAATTACTCTGGTCCACATCCCGAAAAAGTTTATCCAGAGATAAAAAAACTTCTTTCAAGCGTTATGAATGTTGATGAAAGAGACATTCAGGAAAAAGAAGTTAACTGGAGCAGATTAGAATCAACAGAGAAATTTAGTGTAAAAATGGAAGCATTTAAGGATATGGATAGATTCACTTACATGCACATAGAAGTGGAGGTTAAGGGATACGTAAAACCAAGTAAGGAGTTTGAAAAGGAAGGAGAATGTAAGATAAAGTTAGAAACTCACTTAAGAACAGAATACCCACAAGAAACTCTTTTACAAAGGACATTATTCTATGAGTTTTTCCGTTTGCTTTTTCATAAATTCTTATACAAGAGTACAAGGATAAGGTACCTGGAGCAATGCAGAGAGCTTAGTTTAAAATTTTTACTCGAATTAAGGAAATTCTTAAACATCTTAGGAGGTGCTTAGAATGCCTAAATGGAGTATATCTGTAGAATGCTTAGCTCCATCTCCATACATAATCATAAATTATCAAGGAAAAAAACCTTTTGAAGTTTATAAAAGAGTTAAAGATTTACTAAGAGAAGTTGTCCAAATAAGTAGTGCTTGGTATTTTGAAAACGAATTTAGATGGGACATTACAAGCGATCCCCGGTCTTTTCATATAAGAGTTGGTGGAAGATCAAAATATGATGCACATACTTATGTTTGGTATGAGATAACCTTAAGAGGAAGTCAGCCGTCAGATATAAACAAACCCGGGAACCTAACCATCAAGATTTTTTCTCAACTTGTGACAGAATACAATCTAAACACACCATTTAGAAGATCAACGTTGTATAAACTTTTCTTAAGAATCTATAATTTCTTATTTTATTGGAGGCAGAGAAGGAAATACGTTGAACTTTGTGTTAGAGATACAAAAAGACTGGAAGAAGCATTCAGAGATCTATTGAAAGAAATCTCAAAATAACTTCTTTTTAACACTTAAAATCAACAATTTAAATATGTTAATAGGTCTTGTCGGTAAGCCTTCGGCTGGGAAGAGTAGCTTTTTTAAAGCAGCAACAATGGTCGACGTTCCTATTAGTGAGGTACCTTTTACAACAATCAAACCAAACATAGGAATTGGTTATGTAAGTATAGAGTGTGTCTGTAAAGAATTCGGTGTTGTTTGTTCTCCGAATCAAGGGTTTTGTAAAAAAGGAAAAAGATTCGTTCCAGTTAAACTTATGGATGTTGGTGGTTTAGTTCCTGGTTCTCATCAAGGAAGAGGAATTGGAAATAAGTTTATGGATGATTTGAGACAAGCAGATGTCTTAATTCAAGTTGTAGACTTTTCTGGTTTAACAGACGAAGAAGGAAAGCCAACTAAAAATTTTGACCCAAAACAAGAAATAGAGTTTTTGAGGAACGAAATAGACCTCTGGTTTAAAAGTGTAATCGAGAGAAACATC
>CAYWME010000048.1:0-5003 GCA_964459585.1 uncultured archaeon
AACTCTATGAGCCATCATGCTCATTCTATGCAAACTTGGTTGTCTGTTGAACAAAACAATATCGCCATTCATCAAATGTCTTTCAACAACATAACCAGGCTCAATTTCTTTCACAAGGTCCTTCTTATTGTTTTCTAGAACTCTTTTTCTCCTTCCATCCGGTCTGATAATATAGTTCGCTCCTGGCCAAACATCAGGGCCATTCAATATAAGCTTTCTGATTTCTTCTATATTTTTTTCAGTAACTTTTACAGGAATAGTAAGTTCTTTTGCAATTCTTACCGGAATTCCTACTTCATCTATGCTTATCATAGAATCCGGACTTATAACCGTTCTCGCCGAAAAGTTAACTCTTTTTCCAGCCAAATTCCCTCTAAACCTTCCTTCTTTTGTTTTAAGCCTTTGCGTAAATGTTTTTAAAACTCTACCAGATCTGTGTCTAGCTGGTGGCACGCCAGTTAATTCGTTATCAAAATAAGTTGCGACATGATATTGCAAGAGCTCCCAAAGGTCTTCTATTATGAAATCGGGAGCGCCTAATTCTATATTTTCTTTCAGTCTCTCGTTTATTCTGACTATATCTACAAGCTTGTGAGTCAAATCATCTTCACTTCTTTCTCCTGTTTCTAGGGTTATGCTTGGTCTTACAGTTACTGGTGGAACTGGTAATAAAGTTAAAACTAGCCATTCGGGTCTGAAATTACCTAAATTCAACAACTTAAAATCTTCATCTGGGATTTTTTCAAGTCTTTCCCTAACTTCTTGAGGACTTAAAAGTTTGTTTCCTTCCAAGAAAGTGTAAGGTTTTAGAAGTTTAATTTTCTTCTTCGTTCCTTTACAATGTGGACATTTTTGTTTTATCGATTTGGCAATATCTTTCAAAGTCACCTTCTTAGCTTCTAATAATTCTCTTTCCTTTTCTGAAACAACTAACTTTCCACACTTCGGACAGAAAAGGTTCAAAAGAACATGTATGAGTTTAACATACAACGGGTGTATAACAGGTCTTGTAAGCTCTAGATAACCAAAATGTCCTGGACACTCTCCAATACTTCCGCCACAAGTTCTGCATCTAAGTCCTGGATCGACAACACCAAGTCTTGGATCCATCACACCTCCTTCTATTGGGTATCCTTCTTCATCGTACAAATCAGGCTTATTGATTTTTGCTACACTCATTCGTTTAATCATTTCTGGCCCAAACACACTAAAAACAATAGCTTTTATTTTACTCATTTTACTCCTCCACAACAATTTTTGGATATATTCCCATCGATTTCAATTCGTCTAACATCAACTTGAAAGCATAACTCATCTCAACCATAACTATTTTTGATTCACCATGAATAGGACAATAGTGTCTGTTTTTAATCCTATCTAATATAGCAACCAATCCACATTCAGCGCAAATTGGTATTTGAGTCTTATCAGAATCAAACCTTTCTTTTAAAGTCACGGTGGCACCAAAGGCCAACAAACAATCTTTTTCCATCTCTCCCAATCTTAGTCCACCTTCCTTGCTTCTACCTTCCGTTGGCTGTCTTGTTAATAAAGTTACAGGACCTCTTGCTCTAGCGTGTATTTTGTTTGAAACTAAATGGTCAAGCTTTTGATAGAAGGAACTTCCTATGAAGACCCTCCTCTTAAACATTTTACCGGTTCTCCCTTCGTACATAAGTTCTTTACCATCATCTCTATATCCAAGTTTATTCAGTTCGTTTCTTATCTCATCTTCTCTTTTTGGAGAGAATGGTGGAGACATAATTATTTTCCCAGAAACAGCAGCTAGTTTACTTGCAAGTATCTCTAAAAGTTGACCCATCGTCATTCTGGAAGGTATACCATGCGGGTTAAAAACTATATCTGGTATGATACCATCTGCTGTGAAAGGCAAATCTTCTTGAGGCACAATTAAACCTATTACGCCTTTTTGACCATGTCTAGACGCAAACTTATCACCGACTTCTGGAATTTTTAAATCTCTGACAATCAACTTAATCAGTTTTGTTCCATCAGAAGTTTCTGTTATAAAAACTCTATCAACGATTCCTTTGTCGCCATGTCTCAATCTTATAGAAGTTTCTCTTATGTTTTCAATTCCTGTTATGAATTGATCCATGCTTCCTAAGAATCTCAAAGGAGAAATCCTTCCAACCAGGACCTGATCACTTTTTACATAAGTTTCAGGCGGTGAAATACCATCTTCATCTAAATGCTTATATTCATCCTCTCCAGCATATCCTCTTATCCCAGGTTTCGGAATTCCTATTATATCTTCTTGTCCTCCCATGTATCTTTTTTCTTCAGCTTCATAAGTTCTAAACATATAATTCCAAAACAACCCTCTTTCAACAGAAGCTTTATTGAAAACCAAAGCATCTTCCATGTTAAAACCAATATAAGGAAGATAAGCGATCGTCGCATTTATGCCACTTGGATGTTTGTTATATCCGATGATTTCATGTGTATGTGTTTGAACCAACGGAACCTGTGGATATATCAAAACATTCGATTTTGTATCGACCCTCTTGAGGAAATTTGTAGCAAATAAACCAATTGCTTGACCACCCATCTTTGCACCATAGTTTACTCTATCACCTCTGTTAAATTCAGGATAAGGAATCAAAGAAGCAGACAAGCCCAATATAATAGCTGGGTCGATCTCCAAATGCGTATGCTCTTCTGTCAAATCCTCTTTTTTAAGAGCGATATATGCGTTTTCTTCCTCTTCAGCATCTAGATACTCTATAACCCCGTTTTTAACTAGGTCGTCCCACGTAGCTTCACCTTTTTCTAACTTTTCAATCCATTCTTTTGTTAGTTTTGGTTTTCCGTTCTCAACGACTATAACAGGATGTCTCGCTCTTCCGCTATCAGTCGAAATTATAACCTCGTTCGAAAATTTCTTATAACAGATGTTAACTTGATAAGAAATTTCGCCTCTTCTTCTCATTTCTCTAATTTCTTTTACAAAATTATCTGGATCTTCTACCATTCCTACAAACTCTCCATCAACAAAAACGTTTGCACTCATTCTACCACTCTACTCCTTACAATTTTCATCAGAGATTTCTTTTCTCTTTCGTTTAAGCCAAACGTCACTTCAGCCATGGTTGCCAAATATTTTCTTAAACCAATTGTTGCTCCTTCTGGGGTTTCACTTGGGCATAGCTTACCCCAATGTGTTGGATGAAGCTCTCTTGCCTCAAAATGCTCTTGTGTTGAAGTTAAAGGCGACAAAACATTTCTCAAATGAGACAAAGTCTTGAGATAGCTCATTCTTTCCAATCTTTGACTTACACCAGTCCTACCACCAATCCAAGTTCCTATAGCTAACGCGGAAACTATTTGGTTTGTCATAACATTAGATTCGACAACAGCCTGCAATGGTGGCATTTTGCCTCTTTTAGTAAGTTTTTGATAATTATAATTGATTCTTGTTATGAGTCCCCACTTTCCAAGCAATATTGCTCTTAGAAGAAGCTCAAGAAGGTCACCAGCGAGTTTTAATCTTTTGTTTGAATAATGATCCAGATCATCTTCCTCGATTTTATCCAAATGAAGTTTTACAATTTTTTCAATTGCTTTGGTCAGGAAGATCGCTTTTTTCAATCTGTCTGTTGGTTCTTGACCTAAATGAGGCAAAAGATACTTGTCTAAAAGTTTTTTGATCCTTTCAATTCTTTTTCTTTTTTGAGGTGTTTTCGAGTATCTTTCGAGATATTCCCAGGCCTCTTCAGAACTACCTATTGGTATTTCAACCAAATTGACCAAAAACTCTTCTTTTACATCGTCATCGTCCATCAAAGAAAGAATCTTTTGATCGGAATCCAACCCCAATGCCTTTATAAGAACAATAACAGGGACTCTTGTTACATTTGCAAAGCTTAAAGTTATGATCCCATCTTTTCTCATTTCCATTAAATGTCTTTGGATATATCCATCTTTTTCAGAATGAATTCTAGCTATTTCTGTTATTGCGCCTTTATCAACTTTTTGGACTATTATTCTGTTTGGTGCGATTTCTTCAACGAGAACCAACAATCTCTCGGTACCATTTATGATAAAATAACCACCAGGGTCATCTGGATCTTCTCCAGCTTTAATAAGCTCTTGTCTATTCATAGTAGATAACGGACAAACTTTTGATTTAACCATCACAGGTAGATCACCAAAATTCACAAATCCACTCTGTGTTTCAATTCCATTAAGAATTGCTGACATTTCAACATACATTGGAGCAGCATAAGTCAGACTTCTAATTCTCGCCTCCATAGGTAAGATTTTTCTTATTGAACCATCAGCCTCTTTTACAGAAGGCGAACCCAATCTAAACTCACCCAATTTAATTTTCAAATCACCCAGATCAGGAACATCTGGTTTGATCGTTCTTATAGAACTTAAGATTTTTGGAATTCTTCTAGTCACAAAATCATTGTAAGAATCTATCTGATATCTAACAAATGAGTTTTCTTTCGCAAATGTTTTGAATAATAGTAAAAATGTTTCGTCAACCATTTTATCCCTTTACAACAACCCTATAGTATACACTCTTTCCGGCAACTGGGCTCTCTCTTTCTATTTTTATCACATCACCAGGTTTTGCATCCAAAAGTTTTGCCATAGGATCTGATTCCAAAATTCTTGGAAGCTCTTTTAGAGTAATTCCATACCTTTTAAGCAATTCATTTTTTTCTTTTTCACCCAATATCGTGTGTTTTGGAACTAGTTCCGATTTAGATATATCTATGTCTTCTTCCTTCAATTATTAATCACCCTCTCCCAAACGCCTCGGCCGGGATTCGAACCCGGGTCACGGGAGTGACAGTCCCGTATCCTAGGCCACTAGACGACCGAGGCATGCATTAGATTATCTACTTTAGGGTTAATAAAGTTAACGTTTTTGATAAAATGGTTGGCGGCGTCCTGGATTTCCCGTGTCATAACGCCACAGTACTACCCAGATCGCTGGAGGGCTTAACTTCCGTGTTCGGAATGGGTAC
>CAYWME010000049.1:0-4935 GCA_964459585.1 uncultured archaeon
AACATTGAAGATTGAGCCGTAAGGTGGAAGTTGGAGGTTGTTTTTGAGTTGACCAATCACAACATAGTTATACAAAGAATATTTTGGTGGTTGTAAGCTTTCATCTTTATAACAAGAATCGCCAGATATTTCTAGATACCAGTATTGTGTTCCGGCCTTGTATGTACAATTAGGGTCCAAAGAATAAGTCATGTAACCTTGATCGTCAGAAGATACTGAGTGGCCTTCATCATAAGTTAGCGGCGATGATATGTAAGAGAAATAATAAACTCCATTCACACCAGAGTTTATTGGCTGCTCATAATCGGTGTCGTTAACTAAAACCTTGAAAGTACCATAAACATTTCCTTCTCTGTTTATCGATATACCGGAACCTTGAACAACTATAAATTCTAGGTCATCTTTCTCTAAAGTTATGCTTGGTATAAACTCTTCTTCTATGAGTCCGTGAGAATCCTCTGCCCTAGCCTTAAAGTATAGAATTGGACCGTTAGCATAATCATTACAATCAAACCTCTCATAGAATTTTATTTCTTTCAGAGAAGTACAATCCGTGCAGTTTTGTGAGTCAACATAATACCATGTTTGATTATCATACGACTTCCATAACAATATGTTCACCGTATCTCCAGAATCATAATCTCTGAGGCTCATGTTGAAAGTGAAATTGAATCCCCAACCTTCTACTCTTGGAGTAACGTTAGTATCGTATATTTCAGGCCTGTACCAAAGTCTAAACGCATTCTCTTCAGTCACATTGATAGGATAGTAATATGGTTTAGTAGCATTAGCCGATATGTTGTATGAACCAGGAGAAGCACCGACTGTAGAATAAGTATAGACATAACTCCCGTTTCCAAGATTGTTTGCAGATGCGTATTCTGGTAGTAGATACGATGATCCCTGGTAGGCTTTAAAACTAACCGATGCGCCGTCAATATATCCATAAGTTGATAGGCATTCATCGTATGCTTCTGCTTTTACTAAAACGTCTTCACCTATTCCGTAAGGTTCTCCCGTTGGTTTGGATATCGTTAAGTTTAGTTGTGTCCATATGTTAACAAATTGATACGAAGTTTGGTTTGCGGCGTAATATCTATCGCTTTCTAAAACTCCTGCAAACCACTTCTGTTTTCCTGGATAGTATGTACAATCTGGGTCAAAGGTAAAGTTAGCTATGTTGTTTGTAATTCCGACTGTTCCATAATTTGTATAATTATTTCCGTTTGTTGTAACGTAAAGTACTGCTGTAACTCCACTTACCGTTGTTGAGGGATCTGTTGTATCTACTGCTTTGACTGCTAAGTATGTAACGTTGTTTATTCTATCAACATCTGTTTCGTTCCCACTCACGTATTGTATTTCAAGGGTTCTTTTTGTTATGTTAAAGGTTAAAACCTGTGTCTCGTTATAATTTCCAAGGTTATCCGTAACTCTTATTTTCCACTCGTATTTGTCGATCTCGCTAGCCAAGAAAAATTTATTAAATTGTGCTAAATAATTTACTGGATCCGTGACGTTAAAACTATCTCTTAAAGTCCAAGTTGTTTGTCCTAATTTTCTTATGTATAAGCTAACGTTTACTGTATCGTCATCATCTGTCACATAAGCGGAGAATGTTATTGTTTGACCCCATACTTGGTCGTGAGGACTGACGCTTGGGTTTTCGACTATTGGATTTACTTCTACGAAAAATCTATTACCATAGAATGTAGAATTGAAATTATAATAAGTTCTAGAAGAGTTCATTCTCACATCATAATAACCACCTGGAGCATTAGTTATGTTTATCGAGCAATTATACTCGCCATTTCCTATATTGTTAGATTCACAATTTTTATAGTAACTTTCGTGCTTTAGGCTATAATTGACGTATGCGTCTGAGATAACGTTCAAACATTCATCTGTTAAATTACCTTCGAGAGTCACATTATCGTTTGGATAATATATCTGACCTTGATATGGTTTGTTCAAAGTATTGATTAACCATCCTATCACCGTGAGCGTATAGTTTGTAGAATTTATGTCTTTATAGCATGAGTTTTCTGTTGTACCAACTCTCCACCATTGTGGACCCACTGTGTAAGAACAGTTTGGGTTGAAATAGTAAACAGATTCAGACTGTTGCGTTGTGTAATTAACTGTTCCGTTGTCAAAATTGTTTCCATCGTATGTTACCCAGAATTTTGTTTTAACATTTTGTGGAACGAGTGTTTTGTTATCTGTGTCATTAATTAATACTTTTAATGTAAGTATATCTCCTCTGCTTATCGACTCCCCGTTTCCTGATAGAATGATGAATTCTACATCATCTTTATCTAAAGTGAAATTAATCCCGGGTCTATCGGTTGTATTGTGAGGATCGCTTGCATTAAATTTGAAATAATACTCAGGCATATCACTACAAGAAAAGTCGTCATAATAGAACGTTATTTCGTGTTTTAATCCACAATCATAACATATTGTTGAATTTACGTATGACCATGTTTGATTATCTGGAGATATCCATAGACTCACGTTTACATCTTCGCCGTTCAGATCACTAACGTTTACCTTGAACGTAAACCTTTCTCCCCAACCCCAATCATTTTCTGGTATAACTGTTTCGTTTTCTAAAGTTGGTGGAATCCATTGCTGGATTATTCTAAATGCATACGATTTTGTTTGAGAATTTTCATCATAGTTAGATGAATTAAATGCATACACAGTGACATTATACCAGCCTTCTGGTTCACTAGTTCCATTCCATTCACATACATAAGTACCGTTGTTGAAATTGGTTGATTGATTACAATATGAAACATTTCCAAACGCTATACTTTTAACAGTATAATTAACAGACGCGTCAGTTATGTTATGTAAAGAACATTCATCCACTATGTTTGTTGTTAAGTTTATGTAAAGTTCGTTTAATCTTATAAATTCATCACCATCTGGATACGTTATGTTTGGTGTAAGTAAACCCACTATAGTTACGTTGTATCTTGAAGAATTGACAGATTTATAACATGAATCTATTGTTTTCGTTCCAACGTACCATTCTACCTTTCCTACATCAAACCTACAATCTGGATTGAAATAATAGTTGACATAACCGCTAGAATTGCTTTTATTCCAGCTTTGTTCAGCTGAAGGTGCAGCATAAATGAAGTCTGTTCCATTAAAGACATAGAAGTATGGTTTCGGTGAATCGTAAGTATCGCTGTATATAGCCGGTGAATTCCTGTCTGTATCATTCAAATACATTATGAAAAGTGTTTTATCTTCGCCATACCTTTTTACAGTACTTTCATTTCCATAAGAATATACTATCTCTAAATCGTCCTTGTTTATAGTGTGGAAAGATTCTGTAGTCTCTGAACTGGATTGAGGGACTCCAGGTTCAGATGCATTAAACTTATACCATAGAACACTACCCTGCTCTGAACAAGTATATGTCCTCGTGAAATTAACTAGTGTATTCGTTGGGTTTGATACATACCTACACTCTGTGACGGAGTAAGGACCAGTTTGAGAACTGGATTCTAATAAACATACATTCACACTTTCATAATGATCTACGATTACACTAAAGTTATGTACTTCACCCCACGAACCATCTCCTGGATATTCTAGAGTTGGGCTTATAAGTTTTACTGGAGTTACGAGGAAGAATGTTTTATTTTGATAGTACTTACCATCATAGTAGTCTGGTTTTTCAACATACATCCTAATCTCGTACCAGCCCGCAGGCTTTCCAGTTGTATCAAACGTACAATTATAATAAGTTCCGTTAAAGGTTGCATACCCGCTAGATGGGCATCTGAACGATTGAGAAGTTCTTATGTTCGTTAAATTATAATAAACAGTTGCATCGGTTATAGGATTGTTACAATCATCAGATACGTTACCTGCTATTTCTACTAAATCTCCTTCCGTAAAGTTCTTTGATCCATCTGGGAAAACTACCAGTGGATTCAGATCACCTTTAATTCTTATTACAAACTGAGATGACAAGTTATTAGCATAACAACTCTCCCCACTTACATTAACCTTCCACGAATAAACTCCCGGATCATAAGTACAGTTTGGGTTAAAATCTATGTAATAGTATTCACCAGTAGAATTCAAGCTTGAAAATATTTCGAACGTTGACGTATTCCTAATCACAAACTTTACATTTGAAGTATCTATCACAGTAACGTTGTTATTTAGTATGAAGTCTTCTATTTGAACAGCAAGTCTTATTGTGTTATTTTCTTTTGTATTGTTTCTGTTTACTGTAGTATTATTACCAACATAATAATTGACAGATATTGGTTCTTTTTCTACAGTAAATGAAACTATGGAAGATTCGTTTGAGAATCCAGACTCATCAGTTGCATTGGTTTTGAAGTACCAGTCGCCCACTTCATTCAAAGTTGAATTACATGTAAAGTTTCTGGAATACTTGGCATAGAAGTTATCACAATTAGAACATTGTTGAGTATCTTCTAGGTTCCAGTTTGTTTGATCTTTCCTTAGCCAGAACATTATAGTAACTGTATCGTTGTCTTCATCTGTAACATTTACTGTGAAGTTGAATGGATTTTTACCCCATGGACCACCCTGATTTGGTATAACCGAGGGTGATTCTAAGTTCGGTACGCTTGCTAAGAAAAATGAACTCTGTGATACAATAACTCCATTCCAATGGAATGATTTTCTAGAAAACATTGTGATGTTATACCATCCTAACGGGGCGTTTGAAGTTGGAAAATCGCAGTGGTATTCCTGACCGACAACTGTAGCTGTACAAGTATAAACGTAATTTCCGTTTGTTAAGTTAAAGTAAACTTCATCTGCATCAGTAATGTTAGAACTACAATCATCCTGTACATATCCTTTAACCGTAATCATTGAAGTCAATTCCTTACTGAAGTTAAGGTCTATTGGATACAGTATATGATTATAAAG
>CAYWME010000050.1:0-4927 GCA_964459585.1 uncultured archaeon
TGGAGATTTTGAAGATTCACACGAGGAATATGCCTTTGGCTAAGAATGTGGATTTGAGCGTATTGGCCAAAAAACTTGATGGTTATTCGGGCGCCGACATAGAAGCGTTAGTTAGAGAGGCTGCGTTGTTTGCTTTAAGAGAGAACATGAAAAGCAAAGAAGTTAAAATGGAACATTTCGAAAAAGCAATGGAAAAGGTGAAACCAAGTATAACAAAAGAAATCGTTGAGTATTACAAAAAATTCGAAGAGAGGAAAAAGAAAGAAATTAAGAAAGTTGAAGAAAAAAGTGTTGGGTATATCGGCTGATTTTTTAAAGAATTCTATAAATACTAATTGTATGTTTGACACTGTAATTGTGCATTACTCGGAAATTGGAACAAAAGGAAAGAATAGACCTTTTTTTGAAAATGTTCTTCTTAAAAACATAAAAAGGAAACTGAGAGATATTGAAGGGATGAAAATAAAAAAAATCTCCGGAAGAATTATCATTAAAATAAAAGAGCCTAACGAGAAAAAAATAAGAAAAATAAAAAGACGTCTCGAAAAAACGTTTGGGGTTGCTTGGTTTTCCTTTGGCTTTGAAACCCAACAAAAAATCAACCAGATCTCCAAATTAATTGTAGAAAAGTTAAAAAAAATGAAAAAGAAAAAAAAGAAATTCAAGGTTTTTGTTACAAGAGCTGACAAATCGTTTCCGTTAAATTCTATGGAAACTGCATCTAAGATTGGAAGTGTTTTGGTTAAGAAATTAGATCTAAAAGTTGATTTAGAAAATCCAAAGTTAAAAATATTTGTTGAACTTGTAGATGGAAAATCTTATGTTTATTTTAAAAAGTATAATGGTTTAAGAGGATTGCCAGTAGGTGTGACAGGAAAAGTTTGCCATCTTTTATCTGGTGGTATAGATTCTCCCGTGGCTGCTTGGTTTCTCATGAAAAGAGGTTGTAAGCTTATTTATGTACATTTTCATCCATTTATGAGTTATGATGCTTTAATGAAATCAAAAATAATGAAAATCATTAAAATTTTGAATGAATATGGTCCATCTAAAGTATATTTTATCCCTTTTGACCTAATAAATAGAGAGCTCTTGAAAAATGTCCATGCAAAATATAGAATAGTTGTATTTAGAAGGATTATGATGAGGATAGCTGAAAAAATTGCGGAAATCGAAAAAGCTAACGGAATAGGAACTGGTGAATCACTAGGTCAAGTTGCTTCTCAAACTTTGGAAAATATTAAAGCTATTGAAGATGTTACATCACTGCCTATTCTAAGGCCTCTGATTGGTTTTGATAAGGATGAAATTGTGAAAATTGCAAAAAAACTTGGAACTTATGAGCTATCGATAATACCTTATCAAGATTGTTGCTCTTTATTAATAGCTAAACATCCTGAAACGAAAGCAAAAGTAGAGTATTTACGAAAAATTGAAAAAAAGATCAACATGAAAAAATTAGTTAATAATTCAATAGAAAATTCTTATGTATTTTCTTCGTACTAAGTACTTTGATTTAATGTATTTTCCGTAAGCTAGACCTACTAAAAGTCCTCCTAAGTGAGCCTCGTGTGCTATGCTTGAATATGAAAAAAGACCAAAAATAGAAACTAATATCCAAATGATTATAGCAACAAACATTGGCATAGGAACATATCCAACATAAACAATTAAGTTTGGGTTAAGAATTCCTAAACAACCAACAACACCAAAAATTGCACCGCTAGCCCCAACTGCTGGGATTGGTGAATTAAAATTAAGTAGAAGGTATAACAAGTTTCCTACCAATCCAGAAACAAAGTAAACAAGAAGATATTTTTCCTTACCTATTTTTGCCTCCAAATAGCTGCCAAATGTGAAAAGGGCAAACATGTTCCAAAAAAGATGGAAAAAATCAGCATGCAGGAACATAGATGTTATGAATCTCCAAGGTTGATATATTGAAAGTATAGGGACAAACGAAAACCAATAAAAAATCTGTGGAACAGCCACTTCCATAAAAAAAACTACAGTATTTATAAGAACAAGAGTTAACGTATAATTCCTCATAAACATTCTATACGATTTTTATATTTATGAAAGTTAATAATCCAATAATGAAATTAAGAAGCATTGGAAAATTTTTTGGAATTCTTTTTTTCACAACATTCCTCACATTGTTGATTTTTTCTTATACTTTTTCAAAGTTCACGTCCTTCGAAAATCTTAATGGTATTGTACCAGTTATAGTAAAAAATGTGTTTGCTCAATCAATGGGAAATTTAACAGAAGATGAAATAAATTTGATGATTTCCTCATATTGTCAATTCGAAAAGGAATTTACAATTCCACAGATTGACAATATTTTAACAGAAAATATTTCGATAAATTGTGATGAACTGAACACAGAAAATCCCATTGAGACTTTGACAGAAAAATTATTCAAAACTGTTTATTATCAGAACCATAGTTGTGAGTTAGTCAATTGCTTAACAAGTGGAAATTTTATAGCTTTGATTTCTAATAAAACTCATCAGTTTCTAGTGAAATTAGAAAACACGTTGTTGTTTTTAACACTACTATCTGGTGGGCTAATGTTACTTTTCATAGAATCTTGGCCAGGGAGATTGAAAACTCTGGGAACAATTCTCATTTCAAATGGTATACCGTTGTTTTTACTTGTGAGGTTCCAACAGCATTTGATAAATTGGGTTGTTAACAAGTTTGGATATCAGAATGTTGTGGAGTTGATTATAGAGAGTCTTTTTGCTCCATTTGACTATTTATATAAGATTTTACTTTTGCTAGGCGCGGTTTTGCTTGGTATTGGATTTATAATCTCGTTCTACTATAAACCAATCAAAAAAGACAAGAGAAAGGTTAAGAGAAAAAAGAAATGATCAACCAATATATCTAAGTTCTTTTTCATTTTTCTTTTGAATTTTTATCCATCTCTCAAGTTGCTCTATCATCATTTTTTCTATTTCTTTCATCTTCTTTTCAAGGTCTTTCCTAGCCATAATTCACTTTATATTAAGAGGTAGATTTATAAAAATTTATTTCTCAAAACGAAAATGAAAATATGCTTGTAAGAAATGTCATGAAGAGAAGTGTTGTAGTTTCAAAGCCAAACATAAATCTGAGAGAAGCTTCAAAAGTAATGGCAGAAATGAACATAGGTAGTATAGTTGTCGCTGAGAACGATAAACCAATAGGAATTGTTACTAGTACTGATATATTGAAAGCCCTTTCGGAAAACAAAAATGTAGATGAAGTTCAAGTTAAGGATATAATGTCCAAGCCTGTTATAACCATAGATCCTTCAAAAAAAATTGAAGATGCTGTTGATCTCATGGTAAAAAATAAAATAAAGAGATTAGTAGTTACAGAAAATGAAAAAATCGTTGGTATAATAACAGCTTCAGACATAGTCGCAATTGAACCAAAACTTTTAGAGGAATTGTCAAAATTAATGAGTTTCAAATTACCAGGTTATAGTGGTGGATAAGAAAAAGGTTGTTCTTAAATGCCCAAAATGCCGCAGTTCTGATCTTAATTTTTTGCCGTGGTTAGGAATAATCTATGAGTGTAGAAAATGTGGGTGGAGAGGCTCTTTTATCATAAGAGAAAAACGTCAGAGCAAAAACCAAAAATCTCGTAAAAACTCTTGAACTTCTGAAACTTTCCAAATACTCTAACCCTATCTCCTTCTTTCAGTTTAAGATCTATGTCTTTTAAACAAAAAACTAAAATTGTTTTGTTTTCCTCGGATAAATAGAACCTTTCATAAACATTACCAGAACTTGAACGGTATTCTTTTAGAATGGTTTTAACTGTTCCCTCTGTTTTTACTGTTTGATTCTCCGGTAACTCATCATAAAGTTGTTGAATTGTATATTTTTTCACAAAGAATTGTATGTAAAAAAGTCTAAGCACATAAAGCACCAAAATAAAAATTGTTAAAAGAATTGTTACTAACAAAAACCTCTTTGTGTGCTTTTTCATTTTAATCTTATGGCTTCTAGATTTTTTGGATGAAGGGTTTCTATTTTGAAAATTCTGCTTATCGTCCTTGCAAGTTCTACGGATTTAGAAGCTTCGCCATGGACTACCAGTATTTTTGAAGGTTTTGGTGTTATTCTAGAAACATATCTTAGTAATTGGTTTCTGTCTGAGTGCGCTGAAAGTCCGTCTATTGTATTCACTTCCATTTTAATTTTTAATATAAAATTTTTACCGTTTTCTGTTTTCATGGGTACTTCTCTCAAACCTTTTTGTATTTTTCTTCCTAAAGTTCCTTCTCCTTGATAACCAACAAATATAAGCATGTTCTTTTCATCTTCAGCTAGTTGTTTCAAATGTTCTATGACTGGACCTCCTATAAGCATTCCAGAAGTGGAAATTATTACACATGGGTTTTCTTGCCAAGCTTTTTCTCTGTCTTGAGAAGAAGCTATTCTTTTGAGGGTTGGACTTGCAAATATTTCATCACCCCTATAAATTTTTTCTCTCATTTCTTTGTTAAGATATTCTGGATATGCGCTAAATATTTCGTTTGCATCCCATATCATACCATCTATGAAAATTGGGTATTCGAAATTATGTTTCAATAGAATTGCTATCACTTCCTGGGCTCTTTCTACGCTAAAACTTGGGA
The DNA here is from genome assembly GCA_964459585.1 of uncultured archaeon. Taxonomy (GTDB): domain Archaea; phylum Aenigmatarchaeota; class Aenigmatarchaeia; order CG10238-14; family EX4484-224; genus EX4484-224. Next base: position 4,637 of record CAYWME010000050.1, read on the forward strand.
TTAAAACCGTTCCTTTTCTTTCCATAACCTTATTAACTAAATTCATAAAGTTTTCTTCTACTTTCGGCCTAGGGGGCATTACATCAGAACGAGACCCATATGTAGACTCAATTATTAAAGTTTCTACTCTTCTGAATCTAGTATGAGCTGGGTTAAGAAGATTTGTTTTATCATATTTCTGATCAAGTGCGTATAGAACGTTATGTAATCCTTCGCCTATATGTAGATGGATTAGTGAAGAACCCAAGATATGACCAGCGTTAAAAAATGTTAACCTGACATCAGGAGCTA